>CANBQX010000032.1 GCA_947371775.1 Comamonadaceae bacterium | reverse complement strand
ATCACGCACTTCTCGCCCCGCTGGTAGGGCTGCAGCGCATAGGGCGGCGCATCGACGCCGGGCAGCATCATGTGACCACGTTTCCCCAGTGCGGGGTGCCGGCGGCGCGCACTCTCCAATGCTTGGTCAGTAAACCAAACAGCCGCATCGGCCTGAGCGCAAATCATGCCCTCCACCCATGCCTGCATTTTTTGCTGCGCGGTCGCTGGCACGGTGCCGGGCACCACCATCGGATCATGGACTTCTGCCAGCCAACGCACACCCGTGGCACGCTGCAGCGCGGCACCTGCCACATGGGCGGCAAAGGCGCCGCCTGTGGAATAGACCAAGTCAAACTTGCGGCCCCGAGTCAGCCACAGGCCCATGCCATAAGCGCTCAGCCACCACGACCACGAGCTTTCCACCGGACGCCAAAGTTTTTCGACCAGCATGAAGGGCAGCAGTGGAAGAGACAGCGCAACCATCACCAAACGGTACGCCACACCGGAGCCCAGGTGTTTGCGCAACACATGGCGCATTTCAAAACGGATGCCCGCGGGGCCTGCGGGCCAGAGCTGGTGGTGTTCGAAATGGGTGTCGTGTCGGCCAGACACGCCACTGAGGATGACCAATTCAATTCCAGCCTGCTCCAAATGTGGCAATTTGTCGGTGATGGTTTGGCTCGATGCGCGGCCGTCCATATTGAAGGCGTGGGAGAGCACCAGCCAGCGCTGCGAATAACGCGGTGCCACCTGGGCGAAAACCTTTTCATGCTGAGCACCACCTTGGGCCCAAGTGCGTTGCGCGGCAAAGGTCGCGGCCTGGCGGCCCAGGGCCGCCGCGCTGGGGGCGTCGTTCAGCAAGCGCAGCACCGCAGCTGCCAATTCCTCGTGGGACTGGGGGTTCTGCAGCAACAAGGCGTTAACACCATCGCTCAAGTCCGCAGCGATGCCGCACCAGGGTGCTCCGCTGACTACCACTGGCAGGCCGTGCGCCATCGCCTCCAGAACGACCATGGCATAGGTGTCTTCCAGCGTCGGGTGCGCCAAGGCATCGGCTGCGCGGTACACCGGATCCATGTCCGTCTGCATGCCCAGAAACCAGACGCGGTCTTTAAGGCCCAGGCTCTGCACCAAAGCACGCATATCTGCGTCCTGCCGGGACTGGCCCACAACCGCCAGCCACACATCCGACGGCAGCATGGCAAGCGCTTGCAGCAGGGTAGGAAGGCCTTTTTTGCGAAAATCGTTTCCCACAAACAGCAGGCCCCGCCCTTGCAATGGCAAACCCACCAGGGCACGGGCTTCTTGCTGTAGCGCGATGCTGCATGCGCCGGGTGCCTGGGCCACACCAGGAGCAATCACCTCGGTCATCCTTCGGGCTGCAGGATAGGCCGCGACAAAGTCCTTGAACAGCGCCTGCGATGTCAGCACCACACGACGTTTTGCTTGCGGCGCGTAACGCAGGCTTTCTAAGCAGAGGTAGGTGATCAATCGCGGACTGGTCAGCACCTTCAAGCAACGTGCGGCCAGCGCAAAACCATGCTTGCCGTGGAACAGATTGTGTTTGACTGGCAGCACATGCACTGTCTGCACCTGGCCGTGCCAGCTGTTTTCGTGCGAGTGCACCACGTCAAAGCCACGGCGCGTCGCCCACCAGGTCGCGGTGGCGAAATACAGTTGGTTGATCCAACGGGGGCGGCGCAAGGGCAAGGCCACCGGGTGGTAAGTCACCCCCGCTAGTCTGTTGCCCACATGCTGCGTGAACACATGCACCTCGTGGCGCTGTGCGAGCTGCTCCACCACCGCTACCGCATAGCGCTCTGCGCCGCCACCGGTGGTCGAAAAATTGCGGCTCAGGACGGCAATCTTCTGGCGCATGGCTTACAGCAGCACGATGTCGTACTGTTCCTGGCCCATGGCGGTTTCACTTTGCAAGGACACAGGTTTGCCGATGAATTCGCTCAGGCCCGCCAGGTGCTGGCTTTCTTCATCCAAAAACAGCTCAATCACCTTGGGTGCGGCCACGATGCGGAACTCTTGCGGATTGAACTGCCGCGCCTCGCGCAAGATTTCGCGAAAAATGTCGTACACCACGCTGCGTGCGGTTTTAACGATGCCTTTGCCCTCGCACACTGGGCAGGGCTCACACAGCATGTGGGCCAATGATTCGCGGGTGCGCTTGCGCGTCATCTCCACCAGGCCGAGCTGCGAAAAACCACCCGCCATGGTCTTGACGCGGTCACGCGCGAGTTGCTTTTTGAATTCTGCCAACACCGCGTCGCGGTGGTCGGCGCGCGCCATGTCAATGAAGTCGGCGATGATGATGCCGCCCAAATTGCGCAAGCGCAGTTGGCGGGCAATGGCCTGCGCAGCTTCCAGATTGGTCTTGAAAATCGTGTCGTCAAAATTGCGCGCACCCACAAAGCCGCCAGTGTTCACATCCACCGTGGTCAGGGCTTCGGTCTGGTCGATGATGAGGTAACCACCCGACTTCAAATCGACGCGACGCCCCAGCGCTTTGGCGATTTCTTCGTCGATGGCGTACAGGTCAAATATCGGACGCTCGCCTTTGTAGTGCTGCAACTTTTTCACGGCTTGCGGCATGAATTCCGCGCCAAAGGCTTGCAACAACTCAAACTGTTCGCGCGAGTCGACCCGAATGGTTTGCGTGCTCTCGCTCACCATGTCACGCAGCACACGTTGCAGCAGATTCAAGTCCTGGTGCAACAAGCTCGGGGGCGGCAATTTGAGCGATGCGCTTTTGATACGCGCCCAGGCTTTGCGCAGGTAGGCAATGTCGTCAGACAGCTCCGCATCCTGCGCGTCTTCGGCGTTGGTGCGCAGAATAAAGCCGCCGCCCTCGGTGCCCGCCAGCGTGTGCACACGCTGGCGCAACTCCTCGCGCTGGGCCAAGGGTATTTTTTGCGAGACACCGACATGGTCGTCCTGGGGCAAAAACACCAGAAACCGCCCCGCGATGCTGATCTGGGTGGACAGCCGCGCGCCTTTGGTGCCCATGGGGTCTTTGATCACCTGGACCATCAAGGCCTGGCCTTCAAACACCTGGCGCTCAATCGGAATCAGTGCCTGCGCGCTGCGGGCGGCGCTGATGGTCTCGCCCTCCGCGGGGGGATGCCATACATCGGCCACATGCAAAAACGCAGCGCGCTCCAGACCAATGTCAATGAACGCAGATTGCATGCCGGGCAACACCCGTGCCACTTTGCCGATGTAGACGTTGCCCACCAGGCCGCGCTCCAAAGTGCGCTCCACGTGCAGCTCCTGCACCGCACCATGCTCGACCATGGCCACACGGGTTTCCTGGGGCGACCAGTTGATCAAAATATCTTGCTGCACAGGGCTTACTCCAGACAATCCAAGGCGCGCAGGGCCTGCGCTGTCTCAAACAATGGCAGGCCCATGATGCCAGAGTAGCTGCCCTCGATGCGCTCAATGAACGCTGCGGCCAAGCCCTGCACCGCATAGGCCCCCGCTTTGCCCATGGGCTCGCCGCTGGCCACATAGGCCGCGCGCTCGGCGTCCGACAAGGGCGCAAATCGCACCCGCGAGACACTGCATTCCCGTACGATCCGCGCGCCCTCACCCAGCGCAATTGCGGTCATCACCCGGTGGCTGCGCCCCGCCAACTGCTTCAGCATCTGGTCGGCATGCGCAGCGTCCTGCGGTTTGCCCAGAATCGTGCGCCCCAGCGCGACGGTGGTGTCGGCGCACAAGACCGGCGCGACAGGCCATTGCAGGCGCTTGAGGCGCACAAGCGCGGCTTGCAGCTTGAGCGCCGTCACGCGCTGCACATAGTCCAGCGGCGCCTCGCCCGGCAGCACCACTTCCAGTGCTTCACTGTCTTCGCTGGCGTCCGGCAGCAACAGGCGGTGTTCCACGCCGAGTTGCGCCAGCAATTGGCTGCGCCGGGGGCTTTGCGAAGCGAGGTAGATAAAGGGTGTCACGCGCGTCTACTCCCGGTGGTAGGGGTGGTTGGCGTTGATGGACCAGGCACGGTAGAGCTGCTCAATCAGCAGCACCCGGGCGAAAGCGTGGGGCAGGGTCAGATCCGAGAGGCGAATGCGTTCGTGCGCAGATTGCCGAAAGGCGGGCTCGATGCCGTCCGGCCCGCCAATGACCAGCGCCACATCCCCACCGCTGAGCTGCCAGTCGGTCAGTCGCGTGGCCAAGGCTTGGGTAGACAGCGTGGTACCGCGTTCATCGAGCACCACGATGCGGGCGCCCTTGGGGATGGCGGACTCAATGCGCGCGCGCTCGGCGGCGTACAAGGTCTCTAATGTTTTGGAGCCCCGGGGCTCGGTTTTGACCGCCTTGAGTTCAATCTTGATCTCATGGGGAAAGCGCTTGGCGTAATCGTCCCAGGCAGTTTGCGCCCAATCGGGAACGCGCTGGCCGACAGCAACGATGACCAGCCGCACGAACGCCTCAGGCCTGACGTGGCGCGGTCTTCTTGGCGGCTACTTTTTTGGCAGCGACTTTCTTGACTGCCGCAGTCTTGACCACCACTTTTTTCACTGCCGTCTTCGCAGCGGGTGCAGCAGCCTTCACGGCGTCGCGCTTGGCCGCAGCGGCCTTGGCAGCGGCTGTTTTTGCAGCTTGGGCGCGCGAGGGAAAGGCTTCAGCCACACCGATTTTTGCGGCATTGGAGCGGCGCAGCGTGGTGGCCGGTTTGGCCGCAGCGGCGGCAACAGGCGCTTTGGCCACAGGCGCAGGCTTGGCCACACCGAGCTTCAAGCGCACGGGTTTTTCGCCCCACAGCTCTTCAAGGTTGTAATAGGTGCGGAAGCTGGGTTGCATCACGTGCACCACGGCCTGGCCGCAATCCACGATGATCCACTCGCCATTCACTTCACCCTCGACGCGGGGCTTGGCAAAACCGGCGTCGCGCACGGCATCGCGCACACTGGCGGCCAGCGCCTTGGTCTGGCGGTTGGAGGTGCCAGAGGCCACAATCACGCGCTCAAACAGGGCGGACAAATTCTCGGTATCAAACACCACGATGTCCTGGGCCTTGACGTCCTCCAAGCCGTCCACGATGGCGCGCTGGAGCTTTTGGATGTCATTTTTTTTGGCAGTAGTGGTCATCAGGGTGTTTGGTAAAGGTGGTGGTGGGCAATATAGCGTGCAACCGAGGGAGGAACCAGAGTTTCTATGCTTTGATGCTGCGCCAGGCGCGCTCGGATGTCGCTTGCGCTGTGTGCCATGGCCGGCATGTGCAGGTTTTGAATGGCAAATTTCGCTGCCGCAGGCACGTCAAAATGTTTCTCGGAGTCCGCCGACGGGGGGCGGTGAGCTGCGCAAATTATAGCAAGCCGGGCCAAATCTTCGGGGCGATGCCAGTGTTGCAGGGTCTGGGCCTGGTCTTGGCCAACAAACAAATAGAGCTGGGCGTCGGGATGCTCGCGCTGCAAAGACTCCAAGGTGTCCACCGTATAGCTGGGCCCATGGCGCTCGATTTCGCGCGCGTCCACCGTTGCATTCGCCACATCGGCAAAGGCCAAAGCACACAAGGCCAAGCGGTGCGGGGCGGGCGTCAGGCTGCGGGTTTTGTGAGAAGCGTGTCCGGTGGGAACGATGTACAAGCGCTCCAAACCCCACTGTGCCACCGCCGCGCGGGCCAGGGCAACATGGCCCAGGTGGGGCGGGTCAAACGCACCGCCAAACACGCCAATGCGCACGGGCTTGTCGCTCAAACCCAGTCCCGCGCCACCAAAAACTGTGAATACAGCGCCGCCTCCGGCGTTCCCGCCGCAGGCACGTTCTGGTACGACCAACTCGCGTGCGGCGGCATGGACAGCAAGATGGACTCGGTGCGTCCACCGGACTGCAAGCCAAAGTGCGTACCGCGGTCCCACACCAGGTTGAACTCCACGTAGCGGCCGCGCCGGTAGAGCTGGAAATCGCGTTCACGGCTGCCATAGGCCAGGTCTTTGCGCCGCTCCACAATCGGCATGTACGCACCGATGAAGGCGTCGCCCACCGCGCGCAGCATGGCAAAACTTTGATCCTGCCCTAGCTCCGAAAAATCATCAAAAAACACGCCACCTACACCGCGCGGCTCGTTACGGTGTTTCAGGAAAAAGTAGTCGTCGCACCAGGTTTTGAAGAGCGGGTATTTGTCATCGCCAAAGGGCGCGAGCGCGTCTTTGCAGCTTTGGTGAAAGTGCACGGCATCCTCTTCAAACCCGTAAATCGGCGTGAGGTCCATGCCGCCGCCGAACCAGCACACCGTCTGGCCCTCAGGGTTCTTGGCGGCCAGCATGCGCACATTCATGTGGACGGTGGGGGCGTAGGGATTGCGCGGATGAAACACCAGTGACACGCCCATGGCCTCAAACGGCGCACCCGCCAATTCGGGGCGGTGCTGCGTGGCACTGGGCGGCAGACGGGGCCCGCGCACATGCGAGAAGCCACAACCTGCACGTTCAAACACCGCGCCGTTTTCCAAAATTTGCGTAATGCCCTTGCCCTGCAAAGGCTCGTCGGGTGCCTTGTGCCAGGGGTCGACGATGAAGGTGCCGCCATCGATGGCCGCAACCGCGCCAGTGATGCGGGATTGCAAGTCCACCAGGTACTGTCGTACCGTGTCCGGCGAAGCGGTTTCAAACATGAGGGCTTGCTCCTGATGACAGTGGCGTCTTGGCAGCGGAATCCGGTGCCGATGCAAGCAGCACTACCGGCGACGCATCCTGCGGCCTGTAGCCCTGCACACCGGCAAAGCTGTCGGCAATCACGGCCATGTCAGCCGCCATGTCGCCACTGAGTCGGTAGAAATGCGTGGCGACCAGCTCCTTGCGGCCGTAATCCAGGCGCACCAGGCAAATCGGCACACCGGCTTGAAATGCGGTTTGGTAAAAACCGCTGCGCCACCCTGCCGTGCGTTTGCGCGTGCCTTCGGGCGAAAGTCCCAGCCAGCAATAGCGCTGCGCGCGCCCCGCCGCCTGCAGCTCCGCCACGGCTTGCCCCACCAATCCGCCCGGCGCATTGCGCACGGTGGGAATTCCGCCCAACCAACGGATCCAAGGACCGAGCAGGGGCACTTTGAAGAGCGTGTCTTTGGCCCAAAAGTTCAGCTGCACCCCCAGCGCCCATTTGGCCATCACGGCGTAAACAAAATCCCAGTTGCTGGTGTGCGGATACACCACGAACACGCCTTGCAGCGTAGGCAAGCCCTCGAATTTCTGCGTCCAGCCCAAAGCACTGAGCAGCCTGCGTGCCAGCGCGCTGCCCACCAATTGCACAGGATGGGGAGGCGTCAAAGGCGATTGCATCGGCATGCGTCGCCTGTCCTCAAGGCTTCACGGCGCGAAAGCCGATGTCCGTGCGGAACTGCATGCCATCGAATTGGATCTGGTGCACCGCCTCATAAGCCCGGGCCTGGGCCAGCCGCACCGAGTCCGCCAGGGCAGTGACACACAGCACACGCCCCCCGGAGGTTTGCAGCACACCGTCGTGCAGGCGGGTTCCGGCATGGAACACCACCAGGTCCTCGGCCTCTGTGGGAATGCCGTGAATGGCATCGCCTGCGCGGGGGGTCTGGGGATAGCCGTGCGCGGCCAGTACCACGCCCAGCGCCGTGCGCCTGTCCCACTGCAGCTCCAGGTCAGCCAGACCCGCAGCGCCTACCGGCTCCGTCGCGGCCCAAAGCACATCGAGCCAATCGGTTTTCAGGCGCACCATGATGGGCTGGGTTTCGGGGTCGCCCATGCGGCAATTGAATTCCAGGGTTTTGACCTTGCCTTGTGCGTCGATCATCAGCCCGGCATACAAGAAACCGGTGAAGGGAATGCCGTCTTTTTCCATGCCGCGCACCGTGGGCAAGATCACCTCGCGCATGGCGCGGGCGTGCACCTCGGGCGTCACGATGGGCGCGGGCGAGTAGGCACCCATGCCGCCGGTGTTGGGGCCCGCATCCCCGTCTTGCAGGCGTTTGTGGTCTTGGCTGGTCGCCAGGGGCAGCACGTTTTTACCGTCGCACAAGACGATGAAGCTGGCCTCTTCGCCTTGCAAAAATTCTTCAATCACCACGCGCGCTTCACCACCCGCTGGCGCGCTACCGAAAGCGCCGTCCGCCAGCATGAAGTCCACCGCCGCATGCGCCTCGGCCAAGGTGCTGGCCACGACCACACCCTTGCCTGCAGCCAATCCATCGGCCTTGACCACAATCGGCGCGCCGGTTGCCTCCAGGTGGGCGTGGGCGGCTACAGGGTCTGAAAACACGGCAAAGTGGGCGGTAGGAATGCCGTGGCGCTGCATAAACGCCTTCGAAAATGCCTTAGAGCTTTCCAACTGCGCTGCGGCCTGTGTGGGGCCGAAAACGCGCAGACCGTGGGCACGGAAATCGTCCACCACCCCCGCCGCCAACGGGCCTTCGGGCCCCACGACGGTGAGCGCAATTTTGTGCTCCAGGGCCCAATCCCGCAGCACAGCCATGTCTGTGATGGGCAGGTTTTTCAGGCGGTCGTCCAAGGCGGTTCCGCCATTGCCAGGCGCCAGGTAGACCCGCTGCACTTTGGGCGACTGGGCGAGCTTCCAAGCCAGCGCATGTTCGCGGCCACCGCCGCCTATGACCAGGACGTTCATAAGGCAGCGTTGTGAAAGACTTCCTGCACGTCGTCCAGGTCTTCCAGCAAATCAAGGAGTTTTTGCATGCGGGCCGCGTCCTCGCCTTCGAGCTCAATCGTGTTTTCCGCACGCATAGTGACCGCGGCTTCTTCACAGACCAGACCGGCCGCGTCCAATGCGGCTTTGACGCTCTCAAAGTCCGCAGCAGACGTCAGTACCTCAATCACACCGTCCTCGTGGGTGATCACATCCTGCGCGCCAGCCTCGAGCGCCACTTCCAGCACCCGGTCTTCGCTGGTGCCGGGGGCGTAAATCATTTGTCCGCAGTGCTTGAACTGAAAGGCCACCGAGCCTTCGGTGCCCATATTGCCGCCGTGCTTGCTCAAGGCATGGCGCACCTCGGCCACGGTACGCACCTTGTTGTCGGTCATGGTGTCCAAAATAATGGCCGCACCGCCAATGCCATAGCCCTCGTAGCGGATTTCCTCGTAGCTCACCCCTTCGGCGTTGCCGGTGGCTTTGTCGATGTTGTACTTGATGCGATCGGCCGGCATATTGGCGGCCTTGGCTTTTTCGACGGCCAGGCGCAGGCGGGGATTCATCCCGAGATCGCCACCAGCAGCGCGCGCTGCCACCGTGATTTCACGAATGATGCGGGTCCAAATCTTGCCGCGCTTTTCGTCTTGGCGACCTTTGCGGTGCTGAATATTGGCCCATTTGCTGTGTCCTGCCACGCGAAATCCTTCTTTAATCGTTCGTTCCGAGGGGTGATTGTACTTTTCGAGACCATGCCAGCGCCCTTGACAGGGGTCAAGCGGCGGCGCGCCCATGCACTCTAGACTGAGGCAAACCTATGGCGCCTCCCTTGACTCCCCCTCTAACCCGGCCCATGCAAACCTGCGCGGCACTGCTTCTGGCGATGGCCTTGTTGAGTGCCTGTAGCAGCTGGCTTCCTGCAGTGCACCGCGAGGTCAGCAATCCCTGGCCTGACTTTGCCGCAGTCAAGCGCAGTTTTGACCACATCACGCCGTTTCAAACCTCCATGGACCAAGTCCGTGCGCTCGGGTTTGATCCGGACAAAACGCCCAATATGCAGATGCTCAACCAGGCGCAGGTGATTGAAGCCGTCTTGCCCTCCCCGCTGCAGGAGCGAAGCACGGTACCCCAAGGCATTTTGCAATGCATGCAGGCCGGGCCCGCATGCATGGCCTATGCCATGACGCCAAGCCGCATTGAACAGCGGCGGGTGGGAAATTTTGTGCTCGATTTCCTCAACTTTCACCGCCAAAGCGTGACCACAGGGTGGAAGTTTTCGGCGCTGATCGTGGTGATCGACCAGCAGGTGGTCTATACCCAATGGAGTGGTGAGCCGCAAATTCACACCACCATAGACCGCAACATTCCACTGGGGCCGCTGCAAAATTTCGACGAGTCGCTGGGCATTGGCATGTAAGACCGTCTGCCAAGGGGTGCCGTAGGGGTAGGGAGTGGTTTGCGGTAGAGTTTGCGCCATGATCCAAATTTCCGACTCCGCTCGCCCCCACGTTCATTTGATTGACCACCCGTTGGTGCAGCACAAGCTCACGCTGATGCGAAAAAAAGAGGCCAGCACCAACAGCTTTCGCCGCCTTCTCGGAGAACTCAGCAGCCTGATGGCGTACGAGGTCACGCGTGACATGGCCATGCAGACCGTGGAAATTGAAACGCCGCTAGAAACCATGCAGGCCAAAGAGATCAACGGCAAAAAACTGGTGTTTGTGTCGATCTTGCGCGCAGGCAACGGTATCTTGGATGGCGTTTTGCAGGTGGTGCCCGGCGCGCGGGTGGGCCATATCGGCATTTACCGTGATCCTGCCACCCTGCAGGCCGTGGAGTACTACTTCAAGATGCCCAAAGACATGCAGGAGCGCGACATCATTGTGGTCGACCCCATGCTGGCCACCGGCAACTCGGCCGCAGCGGCGATTACCCGGCTCAAAGCGTGCAAGCCCAAATCCATCAAATTTTTATGTCTGCTGACGGTTCCGCAAGGCATTAACACGCTGCATGAAGCGCATCCCGACGTGGAAATTTTTACTGCTGCCATTGACCGTGAGCTCAATGACCACGGCTACATCCTGCCCGGCTTGGGCGACGCAGGTGACCGCATTTTCGGAACCCAATAAAGGCTTTCGGGCGGAGCTTCCTCACGCCGTCTAGGCGTTGAATCAACTGCTAGTTTTGACAGTTTTGATGCGCTGGCGCATTGCAGCGTGAAGTGTTGTAATTGCTTGAAGTTTTGGCCAGTATGGGCCTCTTGCAAGCACAACACCGACGCGATCGACTCCAATGCAAAACTTGCCCAAGCCCAATCGGTTCCGGCGCTTTGAGCGCGGCATCGCGGTTGCGGTGTACCGGTTCGCAACCTATGCGCTGCCGGTACTGATCGGCGTACTGTCATTTCTTGCACTTCGGTATTGGCCTGCGCAGCTTGTGCCCCACGACCCGATCACGCTGCCACTGCAGGTTCTGGAAGACACGACGGCAAACCGAGGCCTGCAGGAGATGCTCGTTTTACTGGATGGCCAACCGCAAGTTCACAACCATGACACGCAGCTCTCCGAGCAACCTTTTTGGCTGTCGACCACAGTCGAAAACGCACTGGCGCAACAAGGGGGCGTGATTGCATTTGCTTCAGCGCACGTGCGTGACTTGGCTTGCTGGGATGCAAGCGATATGACGCTCTTGGGCCGCCTTGAGGGCACAACCCTCCACGGTGCATTGCGGACTGGAATGACCGGTTTTGCTTTGGACCTGCAGCCACGTGACCGCGCGTTGCCCTTGGTTTGCAGACTGCGTCCCATGGTGCCCAACCGTATTTCCGTTTCCCTGTGGAGTGCTGAAAATTACCAATTAGCAACCCAAGATTTTGAACGACGCTCGGGCCTCTTGGATGGCGCAATGTCAGCGCTGTGCGCACTCGTTTTGCTATTTGCTGCTGTGAACCGCAGCAGCCTTTACCTGCTGTTTGCGGTTTGGCTGGCCTTGAACCTTCGATTTGCCGAAATCTCACTGGGTTCCGACACGCAATGGCTGGGGCACATGCTTCCTTTGGCCTGGCAAGAGCCCTTGCGGCAGGCCACCGTTGCGAGTTATTACCTGGCCACTTTCGCACTTTTTGGCACCATTTTTGACAGCCAAGTCAAACACGCCGATGCGCGATCGCTCAAGCGCTGGGCCCGATGGAGTTGCGTCTTGGTCCTGGCATGTGCCCTTCTGTCACCGGCAAGAATCTTCGTGCCGGTCGTCTGGGCTTGCAGCGTGGGCACCATCGTCTCGGTCGTCTACCTTTTTTGCCACAGTGCTGCAGGCAGACGTTCGCGCGCGGCACTGTGGTTTGGTAGCAGTGTCCTCATCGCTGTGATGTCGGCCCTGTCTGAACTGGTGTCCTTGCCCTTTGGCGATGCACTGGTCACCAGCAACGTCAATAGCATCAGCGCCGCCATTGTTTCCAGTGTGACCGTGGTGTTCGCCATTGCTGAAAACCTCCGCCAAAAAAGCGCAACCCTCAGCTACCTGCAAGCGCAGACGGAACAAGCGGTTCAAGCCATGCCCATCGGACTTTTTTCACTCGATTTTCAGGGCCAATTTCTCAATGCCAACCCCGCCTTGATACGGATGCTGGGCGCCACTCCCACGCAAGGTTGTGGACATTGGGACACGTATTTCGAACCCGGCTCCTGGACGCGCCTGCAAAAACACCTGTTCCTGCCGCCCTTCGACCGCCGGTCGCCGCCCAATCCGTTGGGAATCCGGCGAATCTCTCCCTTCGAACTGCGCAGCCTAGCGTCCGACAGCGCCGCTGAAATTGAGTTCATTGCGAAACCCAGGTCGGGCGACGAGGGGACGAGGCGCTACCTGGTGCATGCAACGCGCATCCGCGAAACGGTGTTGGGAAGCCTGCAGGACATCACCGAAAAATCAAAAGCCTTGGATGAACTCTATTACCTTGCCAACCATGACCCACTCACCCGGGTCATGAACCGGCACGGGATCGAGCGCTTGCTGGCAGCAACCTTGAGGGAAGCATCGGCGCAACGACCGCTGTCGCTCGCCTATCTCGACCTGGACCGCTTCAAGTTGATCAACGACCTGTATGGCCACAACACCGGTGACACCGTACTGCAAGAGCTGTGCATCCGGGTACAAGCCTGTTTGCCAAGGCAGGCATCGATGGGGCGCGTCGGTGGCGATGAGTTTGTGCTGGTGTTTCCTGATCTGCCGGTGGCCGCGGCGTCCGGGGTATGCCGACGAATCATGGACGCCGTCAGCGCGCACGCTTTTCGAATCGCGACCAGCGCCTTTTCAGTGCGCTGCACCATTGGATTAATCGACGTCGACCCCCAGATGCCCCTGGAGCACGTGATCTCTATCGCCGATCGGGCCTGCCAGGAGGCCAAGTACTACCACGGCACCGGCTTGTTGACTTACCCCCGCACATCCGCTGCGTACCAAACCCTGGGGGTGCGCCGTGAACTGATGTCCCAATTCGCAGGTGAGGCGCCATTCGACGGCATGCACCTGGTCATGCAGCCGGTCTTGTCACTTACTGCACCGTCGGCCACGCTGAACTTCGAAGTGCTGTTGCGCATGCAAAACGCGCAGGGCAGTGTCGTGCCGACCGAGCGACTGATTGCTGCAGCGCAGGCCAGCGGTCGCATGGGGAAAATTGATCTTTGGGTTCTGACCACCACGCTGGCGTGGCTGAGCGAACACCGCTCCCAACTGACGCAAACCCAATGCGTTTGCGTGAATTTCAGTGGTGCTTCACTCAATGACGAATATTTTTTGCAGGAAGTCTACGCACTGCTCAAAGAAAACCCCGGGGTCGCATCGATGCTGTGCCTGGAGATTACCGAGGCCGTCGCATTGCAGGACATCCACAACACGCGCCGATTCGTTGAGAACGCGCGCAGCCTCGGTGCCAAAGTGGCACTGGACGACTTTGGCGTGGGCTACACCTCGTTTTCGCAGCTGAAACACATACGCGCCGACATCTTGAAAATTGACGGGAGCCTGATTGTGGACATCAACATGCAGCCGACCGACCGGGCCATTGTCAAAACCATTGTCACGCTTGCCAAAAGTTTGAACATGCTGGTGGTTGCCGAGTGGGTGGAAGACCTCAACACACTACAGACCTTGAAACAGCTAGACGTCGATTTTGCGCAGGGCTACGTCATATCACCCGCGGTGTCACCCGAAACAATACTGCGAAGCCGGGCAAGCGATGAATTTTTAATGGCCTTGGCCTAGCGCCGGCGTGCCGTGCGCACACCGGGCAACTCACCCACGCTGCGCAGCACCCGTCCCAGGCGACCGGCGTCGGCCACCTCCACGGTAAACGTCATCCAGGCAATGCCCCGCACCGACTGGGTTTGCACGCCGATCACGTTCATTTTTTCTTTGGTGAACACCTCAGAAATATCGCGCAGCAGGCCCTGGCGGTCGATCGCCTCAATGGCCACGTCCACGGGATAGACGTTGCCGTCTTTGCTGTCGGCGCCACCCCCGCCGCCCCACTGCACCTCAATCACCCGCTCGCCGCTGCGGTTGACCATGTTGCGCAGATTGGAGCAATCGGCGCGGTGGATGCTGACGCCTTTGCCGCGCGTCACAAAACCACTGATGGCATCCGGTGGCGCAGGTTTGCAGCACTTGGCCAGTTGGGTGAGCAGCGAATCCACGCCCACCACCAGCACGCCGCCTTTGCCCGACACGCTGGCCTGACGGGGTTTTTTGAGGGCGACAAAGTCGTCATCGACCGCAACAGGCTCCGGCGGACGCAGCAGGATTTCGATGTTGCGCAGTGAGAACTCGTCTTTGCCCACCACTTCAAACAAATCGTCGGCGGTGTGAAAGCCCAGTTGCGCAGCCAGGTCGTCGAGCTTGAGTGCGGTTTTGCCTTCGCGCTGCAAGAGCTTCTCCACCGCCTCGCGCCCTTTGGCCACGGTGTCGCCCATGGCCAGCGCATTGAACCAGGCGCGCACCTTGGCGCGGGCCCGGGGGCTGACCAGAAAACCCAGCTCGGGGTTCAGCCAGTCGCGTGATGGCCCCCCCTCTTTGGCGGTGGTGATTTCCACCGTTTGGCCGTTTTTCAGTGGGGTGTGCAAAGGCACGAGCGCCCCGTCCACGCGGGCACCCCGGCAGCGGTGCCCCAAGGTGGTGTGCACGCTGTAGGCAAAGTCCACCGGCGTGGCACCCTGGGGCAGCTCCACAATGGCCGCCTCGGGGGTCAGCACATAAATGCGGTCGTCAAATACCGGGGCTTTGTCGCCGCTGGCCGACTCGGCAAGGGGGCGTCCGGAAGTACCGCTGGAGAGCTCACGCTCCCAAGCCAGCAGCTGGCGCAGCACTGCAATCTTGGCGTCGTAAGCGCCGCTGGCCGACACCCCGGCATAGCCTTTGGCGCCTGCTTCTTTGTAGGCCCAGTGCGCAGCCACGCCGTGCTCGGAATGCTGGTGCATGGCCTGGGTGCGGATTTGCACCTCGATCGGCTGGCCTTTGGCATCGCGCACCACGGTGTGCAAAGACTGGTAGCCGTTGCCTTTGGGCTTGGCGATGTAGTCGTCAAACTCTTCGGTCAGGGGCACAAACTGGCTGTGCACCCAACTCAGTGCAGCGTAGCAATCGTCGACCGTGGGCACGATGACGCGCAAAGCACGAATGTCAAACACCTGCTCAAAACCCAGCGATTTGCCGCGCATCTTTTTAACGATGCTGTAGATGTGCTTGGGGCGCCCCTGCACTTGCGCATCCAGCCCCTGGGATCGCAGATCACGCTCCAAATTCTGCCGAACGGTCTCCACCGCTGCCTCGCGCTGGGCGCGCTTTTGGTCCAACCACTGCGCCACCTGGCGGTAGGTGTCGGGCTCCATAAAGCGAAACGACAGGTCTTCAATTTCCCACTTGACTTCCCAAATCCCCAGGCGATTGGCCAAGGGCGCAAACACCTGCAGCGACTCCGCCGCCAGGCCCGCAGGCAAGGGCAGCTTGCTGGCAGCGAAGTGGCGCAGCGTTTGCAAGCGAGAGGCCAAGCGCAGCATGACCACGCGCAAGTCGCGCGAAAACGCGAGCAGCATTTTGCGCACGCTCTCGGTCTGCGCGGCGGCGGTTTGGGCCATGGGCGCGGCCTGCGCGCTGCGGCTGGCGGCGTTTTGGGCAATGCGTGCCATGCGTTGCAGGC
>CANBQX010000031.1 GCA_947371775.1 Comamonadaceae bacterium | reverse complement strand
TCAGCCGGCACCACCTCTTCAAAAAATCCGGCCACCAGCGCCGACTCGGGCGTGAAGGGAAGCCCCAGGGTGGTCGCGGCCTGAAAGTGGGCTGGCGCCAGTTTGCGGCGGCAGGCCTCCAGCGACGACAGCGGCAAGGTCATGCCGATGCGCACTTCGTTGATTTGGATGCGCGAGGCTCCCAGCGTGCCGATGCGCGCGTCGCAGCAATTGAGCAAGATCGCACCCAGCGCCAGCGCATGCCCGGTGCACACCGCCAGCACGGGCAAGGGGTAGCCCACCAAGCGCGCGCACAGGCGCAAGCCCGCATCCAGCATGGCAGGCACATCGGGCCCACCGCGCGCAAACACCTTGAGGTCAAAGCCTGCAGAAAACACGCCGTCGCGCCCCTGCAAAACCACGACCTTGGCCTCTTTTTCCGCGCGGTCCAGCGCTTCGTTGATGGCGGCCAGCATGTCGATTCCCATGGCGTTGGCCTTGCCATCGTCCAGGTGCAAAGTAGCAACGCCGTCTGTGAGCGTGTAGGTAAGCCAGGTCTTCATAGGGTTTCCTTGTTTCAATGAGCGGGCCAGCGACCCGGGTGAATCCTAACGGGTGAAGGAATTCTCAGACAATCACCCCCATGACTGCATCCTTCCAAGCCACCGAGGCCTCGCGCCTCCAGTCCCTTCCCAAAGCCGAGGTGCATCTGCATCTGGAAGGCTGCTTTGATGCCGACACCATCGCGCGCTGGGCCAGGGCAGAAGGCGTGGCGCTGCCCCGAGCGCAGGAAGACTTGTTCAAGTTCTCAGGGCTTGCGGATTTTTTGGGTTTTCTGGACTTGGCCTGCGGCCTGGCGGCCACCCCCGAGCGCTTGGCGCAGCTCAGCTATGGCCTGGCGCAGCGATTGACCGACAACGGCACCGGCTATGCGGATGTGATCGTGAACCCGACGCACTGGCACGCCTGGCATGGCCGCCTGAGTGCCATGCTGGACGCCATCGATGCGGGCTTGCAGGCAGCCGAGCAAGATGGTTTGACGAGCGTCGGCTTGTGCATCAGCCTCTTGCGCACCCAGACCGCAGACGAATCCATCGAACTGGTGGAGCTTTTGCATGCGATGCGCCACCCCCGGGTGGTCGCCTTGTCGGTCGACGGCAATGAGGCCACTGCGGGCCGCACCGGCCCCCGGTTTGCTGAGGCGTTTCGGCGGGCGGGGCAACACGGCTTGCGGCGAACGGTGCACGCCGGTGAGTCCAGCGGGCCCGAGGGCGTTTGGGACGCCGTGAACCTGCTGGGGGCCGATCGCATTGACCATGGTGTGCGTGCCATTGAAGACCCCGCCTTGGTCCGCATGTTGGCCGAGCGGCAAATTCCTCTGGGCATTTGCCCGACCTCGAACCTGGCGTTGGGCGTTTACCCGTCGATCGAGCAGCACCCCCTCGAGCGCTTGCGCCAAGCGGGCGTGCGGGTAAGTGTCAACACCGACGACCCGGCCCTGCTGGACGCAAGTCTGGTGGGCGAATACGCCCTGTGCCGCCAGGCGTTTGGATGGACGGATGAGATCACCCGCTCTATCGCGCAGACCTCGATTGACGCCAGCTTTGCCAGCGAGGACGTCAAGCGCAAACTGCTTGACGCCCTGCAGCGCTGGTAGCGCTCAGCCTTACAACGCCGGCTGCACGCGCTTCCAACTGAAGGGGCCAAAGGCGTCCAAACCATGGGGGGCATTGGCGCTCGGGTCAATGTGCAGCTTCAGCCATTCCAAGGGCTGGGTTTCGCCGTGAACCACCACACGGTGAAAGTTGGGTACGTTGTAACCATGGTTGTGGGCCATGTAGGCGTCTACCGGGCTCTTGCGCGAGGTGATCATGGCCTCGGCGCGGCTGTCGTTGCAGGCGACTGCAGGCTTGCCCGATTCGATCTCAATGGCGCAGGGTGCGCCTTTGGCCAGCGGGTTGTCGGTGCGGAAGGTGTGCGAGTCGCCCATGAACATCAGCACCGGCATGCCATAGGCCTTGCTGCCTTCGGCAATTTTGTCGAGGTAATGTTTGTAGCCAGACAGGTGCGCGGTGCCTTGGGACGATTCATCCACATCCCACATGTCGGCCTGCGTCAAGATCACCATGGCGATATTGCCTTTGGTCATGGCGCGGTTGTAAGCGGCATCAATCCAGCGCAGGGTGGCGGCCGAGCGCTCAGCCACTTCTTTTTGTTGCTCGGCAGACATCGCCGGCACGCCGTACCAAGGATCCAGACCATTGTTGGAGCCACCGGGAATGTTCAGCGTCACAAAAAGCACGCCTGACTTTTCAAACCAGACGTTTTCGACAAAGGCTTTGTCTGTGGGATGGGCAGGGTTGAACTCGATGCCTTGCGAATGCACCGCCATGGGCGCACCCAGCGTGACGCCAGGCTTGGAGAAGAACATAGAACGCACCAGCGCCAGGTTGGCAAGGGGGTCGCCCTTGGCGTAGTCCACAAACTTGCCATTGGCGTCCACGACGTAGTCAATTTGTCCGGTGGCCTTGTTGTAGCTTCCACCGCCTTCTTTGGCCTTGTGGCAGTCCATCCACTCGTTGTCGCCGGGGGTGTAGACCAGCGGTTTCTTGAACGCCGCCCATTGTTCAAAAATCGTTTTGTTGTAGTCCTCGGTGCAGTACTGTTTGCCTGCGTGCGTGTCGCCGATGTGGGCCACAAAGGCCAGCTCGGGGTCCGCATTGATCGCGCTGATAAAGCGGGGATGCAGCACCATCTGGCGCGTGTCGGAGGGCGATGTTCCGTAGGGCACGTCGCCGATGACAGCAACGTCAAAGGCAGGGGCCGCGTCGGCTTCTGCTTTGGTTCCCATCGAGGTGCAGGCGGCCAAAGTGCTCAGCGCAATCAGCAAGGCGGAAATTTTGAATAAGGACTGTGGTTTCATGGGCGTTGGGTAGGGGTGGGGTTAAAACACAAGGGCAATCGCAATGACCAAACCTTATTTACCCACACCCGCATTTCATTCGTGTGACAAAGCCATGACTTTTGGCGCGCTAAGAAGCGGTTTTCTTTGGCGTCGACGCTTCCCACCAAAGGCGTCCGTTAGACCAAAAAAAAGCACCTAGCGTTGCCGCTAAGTGCTTGATTTCTAACCAATAAATTGGTGGGCAGTACAAGTTTCGAACTTGTGACCCCTGCAGTGTGAATGCAGTGCTCTACCCCTGAGCTAACCGCCCTGAATTTGGTTCAGGAAAGCCTGAGATTATACGGTTTTTTTCGGCCGCTTCAGGCCGGCTGCCGCCACTTCGTTTTTCCGCCACTGGACTTGTCCAATTCGGCCAGCACCGTGGTGTGCGCGGCCAGCTCCGACTCGTTGGCGGCAATTACCTGCAGCACCAGCGAATGCAAGTCCACCCGCTCTGCGACGGCGCCCTGCTCCTGCGCGTCTGCCACGTCCATCAGCAGCGCGTCCTGGCCGCGGGTCATGTTGATGTAGACGTCGGCCAGCAACTCGGCATCGAGCAATGCGCCATGCAGGCTGCGGCCTGAGTTGTCGACCTCCAACCGAGCACACAGTGCGTCCAGGCTGTTGCGCTTGCCGGGAAACATTTCTTTGGCCAGCACCAAGGTGTCGATCACACCGTTCACACAATCTTTGAGCGGCGGACGGCCGAGCAAGGACAACTCTTTGTTCAAGAAGCCCAGGTCAAACGGCGCGTTGTGAATGATCAACTCGGCGTCACTGACGAACTGCAAGAACTCATCGGCCACTTCGGCAAAGCGCGGCTTGTCTTGCAAGAACTCGGTAGTGATGCCGTGGATGCGCAGCGCGTCTTCGTGGCTGTCGCGGTCCGGATTCAGGTACAGGTGCAGCGTGTTGCCGGTCAGCTTGCGGTTGACCAGCTCCACGCAGCCGATTTCAATGACGCGGTCGCCCTGCTCGGGGAACAGGCCGGTGGTTTCAGTGTCCAGAAATATTTGGCGCATGGTGCCTGAAGCTCAATGGTTCTCTTTGGCGTGGTTGATCGAGTACTTGGGGATTTCGACCGTCACATCCTGCTGCGCCAGTATGGCCTGGCAACTCAGGCGCGAGTTGGGCTCGAGACCCCAAGCGCGGTCCAGCAAGTCTTCTTCTTCCTCTTCGGCCGGGTTCAACGACGCCAGGCCCGCGCGCACGATCACGTGGCAGGTGGTGCAGGCGCAGCTCATGTCACAGGCGTGCTCGATGGCGATGTGGTTTTCAAGCAGGGCCTCGCAAATCGACGTACCGGCGCTGGCGCGAATCTCGGCGCCCTGCGGGCAGTACTCGGCGTGGGGAAGTATTTTGATGATAGGCATAGGGTGCTTACATGGCGGCAATATTTTTGCCCGACAGCGCCTGGGCAATGCCCCGGTTCATGCGCTGGGCGGCAAAGGCTTCGGTGGCCAGGGCGAGGGCCTTGGTCTGCGCTTCGATCAGGGCTGCGTCGCCGGTCGCGGCGGCCAGCTGCAGGGCCTGCATGGCGGCGTCAATCTCCTGACGCTCTGCGTTTTGCAACAAGTCACCATCAGCGTCCAAGGCGCTTTGGGTTGCCAAGATCATGCGCTGGGCGTCGACCCGCGCTTCCACCACCGAGCGGGCACGCATATCGGCCTCGGCGGTAGAGAAGCTGCTTTGCAGCATCTCGGCAATTTGATCGTCGCTCAAACCATAAGACGGTTTCACGGCAATATGGGCTTCCACACCGCTGACCTGCTCGCGTGCCGCAACGCTGAGCAATCCATCGGCGTCCACCGTAAAGGTCACCCGAATGCGCGCGGCGCCCGCCACCATGGGCGGAATGCCGCGCAGCTCAAAGCGCGCCAGGCTGCGGCAGTCGGCCACCAGGTCGCGTTCGCCCTGCACCACATGCAGCGCCAGCGCGGTTTGGCCGTCCTGGTAGGTGGTGAAGTCTTGCGCCATGGCGGTCGGAATGGTTTGGTTGCGCGGCACGATGCGCTCCACCAGCCCGCCCATGGTCTCAATGCCCAAGGACAGCGGGATGACGTCGAGCAACAGCAAATCGTTGGCCGAGGCATTGCCCGCCAGTTGATTGGCCTGAATGGCAGCGCCCAGCGCCACCACCTCGTCGGGGTTCAGATTGGTCAGCGGGGTCTGGCCGAAGAACTCGCCCACGGCCGTTTGGATGTGCGGCATGCGGGTGGAGCCACCCACCATCACCACGCCTCGAATACCGTCTTTGCCCATCTGGCTGTCGCGCAGCACTTTGCGCAGCGCTTGCAAGGTGCGGGCGGTCAGCGGTGCGACCGCCGCCTCAAATTCGCTGCGGTTCACCGACAGGTCGATGCGCCCCCCGTCCAATTGCAGTTCCACGGGTGCGATCGACTCGTCGGTCAAGGCCTCTTTGCAAGCGCGCGCGGCGGCCAATAAGGCCGCCTGGTCTTCGGCTCTGGCGATGCCCAGGCCGCTTTGCGCCACGATCCAATCGGCCAGAGCGCGGTCGTAATCGTCACCACCCAGCGCGGAGTCGCCACCCGTCGCGAGCACCTCAAACACACCGGCGCTGAGCCGCAAAATCGAAATATCGAAGGTGCCACCGCCCAGGTCATAGACTGCGTACACGCCCTCGGATGCGTTGTCCAAGCCATAGGCAATGGCCGCGGCGGTCGGCTCGTTGATCAGCCGCAAGACGTTCAGGCCCGCCAACTGCGCAGCGTCTTTGGTCGCCTGGCGCTGCGCGTCGTCAAAGTAGGCCGGAACGGTGATCACAGCGCCATACACGTCGTCGTTAAAGCTGTCTTCGGCACGAAAGCGCAGGGTCGCCAATATCTCTGCGCTCACCTCCACCGGGCTTTTCTCGCCCGCCAGCGTTCGCACCTTGACCATGCCGGGCCCCGCCACCAGGCTGTAGGGCAAGCGGTCGGCATGCGCAATGTCCGCCAGGCCCCGCCCCATCAGGCGTTTGACCGAGGCAATGGTGTTGCCGGGGTCGGTGGTCTGGTGGGCCAAAGCCTCATGGCCGATCTGGCGGCGCTGGGCATCGAGGTAGCGCACCACGCTGGGCAAGATGACCCGGCCCTCGCCATCGGGCAGGCACTCGGCCACCCCATTGCGCACGGCGGCCACCAAGGAATGCGTGGTGCCCAGGTCAATGCCCACGGCTATGCGCCGGGTGTGTGGATTGGGCGACTGCCCGGGTTCGGAAATTTGCAATAAAGCCATGGCGAATTCAGGCGAGCGCGTCGAGGCGCTGGTTCAAGTCGTGAACAAATTTTTCAATAAACATCAGGCAGCGCACGGGCAAGACCGCAGATGCGAAATCCAGCTGATTGTCGATGAGCGACGCGCACTCCTGCATCAAAGCCGCTTTGCTGCTTTGTACCGACGCCAGCAGGGCTTCCAAATCGGCTTCGGTGTGGGCCTCGTCGAGTGCTTCACGCCACTCGATTTGCTGCATCAAAAAGCTGCCGGGCATGGCGGTGTTGCTGTGGGCGTTGATGGCTTGCCCATGCAGCTCGCACAGGTAGGCGGCGCGGGAGAGTGGGTCTTTCAGGCGGCGGTAGGCTTCGTTGATGCGCACCGACCACTGCATGGCCACGCGCTGGGCCGCCGCGCCCTGCGCTGCAAACTTGTCGGGGTGGGCCTGCGCCTGCAGATGCTTCCACTGCGCATCGATAGCCGCGCTGTCCTGGGCGAACTGTGGCGTCAGGCCAAACAGCGCAAAGTCGTCGGATTGCAGGTTCACAAAGCGGCCGTTACACCCGGAAGGACTCGCCGCAGCCGCACTTGTCGCGCTCGTTGGGGTTGTTGAAGCGAAAGCCTTCGTTCAGGCCTTCGCGCACAAAATCCAACTCGGTGCCGTCGATGTAGGCCAGGCTCTTGGGATCGACCAGCACCTTGACGCCGTGGCCTTCAAACACCACGTCCTCGGGGGCGAGTTCGTCCACATATTCCAGCTGGTAGGCCAGGCCCGAGCAACCCGTGGTTTTGACGCCCAGGCGCACGCCCACGCCCTTGCCACGCTTGGCCAGGTAGCGGTTGACGTGCCGCGCAGCGGCTTCGGTCAGAGAAACGGCCATATCAGTTCAGGTGCTTTTTCTTGTAGTCGTCCACCGCCGCTTTGATGGCGTCTTCGGCCAGGATGGAGCAATGGATTTTGACCGGGGGCAATGCCAGTTCTTCGGCGATTTGGCTGTTCTTCAACGCGGCCGCTTCGTCCAGGGTCTTGCCCTTGACCCATTCGGTGACCAGCGAACTCGACGCAATGGCCGAACCGCAGCCGTAGGTTTTGAAGCGCGCGTCTTCAATCACTCCGGTCAATGGGTTGACCTTGATCTGCAGCTTCATCACGTCGCCGCAAGCGGGCGCACCCACCATGCCGGTGCCCACCGAGTCGTCGCCTTTTTCAAAGCTGCCGACATTGCGGGGGTTTTCGTAGTGGTCAATCACTTTTTCTGAATAAGCCATGGCGTTTTACCTTTTCAATACGTCGTAATCGGTGGCGAGCAAGGGTTTAGTGCGCAGCCCACTGGATGGTGGAAATGTCGATGCCCTCTTGGTACATGTCCCACAGGGGGCTCAGGTCGCGCAGCTTGGCGACATTGAGCTTGATGGTTTCAACCGCGTAATCAATTTCCGCCTCGGTGGTCCAGCGGCCAATGGTCATGCGCAGGCTGCTATGGGCCAGCTCGTCGCTGCGGCCCAAGGCGCGCAGCACATAGCTGGGCTCCAGACTGGCCGAGGTACAGGCCGAGCCCGACGACACGGCCAAGCCCTTGATACCCATGATGAGCGACTCGCCTTCCACATAGTTGAAGCTCATGTTCAGGTTGTGGGGCACGCGCTTCTCGAGGTGGCCGTTGATAAACACCTGCTCCACGTCGGCAAGACCAGCCAACATGCGGTTGTGCAGGGCGCGAATACGCACGTTCTCGGTCGCCATTTCTTCTTTGGCGATGCGGTAGGCCTCACCCATGCCCACGATCTGGTGCGTGGGCAAAGTGCCGCTGCGCATGCCACGCTCGTGGCCGCCGCCGTGCATTTGGGCTTCCAAGCGGATGCGCGGCTTGCGGCGCACAAACAAAGCGCCAATGCCTTTGGGGCCATAGGTTTTGTGCGAAGTCAGGCTCATCAAATCGATGGGCAGCTGCGCCAAATCAAACTCCACCCGGCCGGTGGCCTGGGCGGCGTCCACATGGAAGATCACGCCTTTTTCACGGCAGATGGCGCCAATGGCGGCCACGTCCTGGATCACGCCGATCTCGTTATTGACAAACATGACGCTGGCCAAAATCGTGTCCGGGCGAATCGCCGCTTTAAACACCTCGAGGTCCAGCAGACCGTCTTCCTGGACATCCAGGTAGGTGACTTCAAACCCTTGGCGCTCAAGCTCGCGACAGGTGTCAAGCACCGCTTTGTGCTCGGTCTTGACGGTAATCAGATGCTTGCCTTTGCCCTGGTAAAAGTGCGCAGCGCCTTTGAGCGCCAGGTTGTTGGACTCGGTCGCGCCCGAGGTCCAGACGATCTCGCGCGGGTCGGCGCCGATCAGGGCGGCGACTTGCTCGCGGGCTTTTTCAACGGCTTCTTCGGCCTCCCAACCCCAGGCGTGGCTGCGGGACGCGGGGTTGCCAAAGTGGGTGCGCAACCAGGGAACCATCGCATCCACCACCCGCTCGTCGCAGGGGTTGGTGGCGCTGTAGTCCATGTAAATCGGAAAGTGGGGGGTGGAGTCCATAGCAGTCAGTTTCAATACTTCAAATAGGAACAGGAATTCAGACCTTGGCCAAGGTATTGCCCAAGGCAAACACGGAATTGGGGGCATTCATGCGAATGGGCTGCGACACGGGCAAGGCCGAAATGGCGCGCTTGATGCTGGGTTTGTCTTCGACTTGCATGCCCTTGGCCAATTGGTCATCGACCAGCTTTTGCAGCGTGACCGAGGTCAAAAAGTCGACCATGCGCTGGTTGAGCGTGGCCCACAAGTCATGCGTCATGCAGCGGCTGCCCTCGCCCAGGCAGTTTTCTTTGCCGCCGCACTGGGTGGCGTCGATGGGCTCGTCCACCGACACAATGATTTCTGCCACGGTGATTTGCGAGGCGTCGCGCGCCAGGGTGTAACCGCCGCCGGGGCCGCGGGTGGATTCCACCAGCTCATTGCGGCGCAACTTGCCAAACAGCTGCTCCAGGTAAGAGAGCGAAATTTGCTGGCGTTGGCTGATGGCGGCCAGCGTGACCGGGCCGCTGCTTTGGCGCAGGCCCAGATCAATCATGGCGGTAACGGCAAAACGGCCTTTGGTGGTGAGACGCATCACAAACTCCTGGAAACGGACTTAGTTGACTAACGGTGTCGAGTATACCCAACGTCCCACTGTTTTACTCGGATACATAGACTGATCAGTCACAAAATAATTTCATGCGTCTGTTTAGCCCGCTTTCAGAGGCAGTACCACGATATTGTCCAGCCCTGGCGCGCCAAATGCTTGCGCCTTGAGGATGCCCAACTGGTCGCGCACCCGGGCGGCTTTTTCGAATTCCAGGTTGCGGGCGTGCTCCATCATGAGTTTCTCCAGGCGTTTGATCTCGCGGGCCACGTCTTTTTCGCTCATGTCTTCCACTTGCGCACGCTGCATCGCGTCGCGCTCCAGACGCTCGGCCTCTTTGCCGGCTTTTTCGCTGTAGACGCCGTCGATCAGGTCGCGCACTTTTTTCACAATGGCGCGCGGGGTGATACCGCGCTCCAGGTTGTGGGCGATCTGTTTGTTGCGCCGCCGCTCGGTCTCGCCCATGGCACGCGCCATGGAATCGGTGATTTTGTCGGCGTACAAAATCGCCCGCCCTTCCAAATTGCGCGCCGCACGCCCAATGGTTTGGATGAGTGAACGCTCCGATCGCAAAAAGCCCTCTTTGTCCGCGTCCAGAATCGCCACCAGCGACACCTCTGGAATGTCCAGGCCCTCGCGCAATAGGTTGATACCCACCAGCACGTCAAAGGTGCCCAGGCGCAGGTCGCGCAGTATCTCGACCCGCTCCACCGTGTCCACGTCGCTGTGCAGGTAGCGCACTTTCACACCGTTGTCGCTCAGGTAATCGGTCAACTGCTCGGCCATGCGCTTGGTCAGGGTGGTGATCAGCACGCGCTCGTTTTTTTCCACCCGGATGCGGATTTCCTGCAGCACATCGTCCACCTGGCTGGTGGCGGGGCGCACCTCGACTTCGGGGTCGACCAGACCCGTGGGGCGCACCACTTGTTCGACGACCTGGCCCGCGTGGTCTTTTTCCCATTGCGCGGGGGTGGCCGAGACAAAGATGGCCTGGCGCATCTTGGTTTCGAACTCTTCAAACTTGAGCGGCCGGTTGTCCAACGCACTGGGCAGACGAAAGCCGTATTCCACCAGGGTCGTCTTGCGCGAGCGGTCGCCGTTGTACATGCCGCCAAACTGGCCGATTAGCACATGGCTTTCGTCCAAAAACATCACCGCGTCTTTGGGCAGGTAGTCCGTCAAGGTGGCCGGAGGCTCGCCGGGCGCACTGCCCGAGAGGTGGCGCGAGTAGTTCTCAATGCCCTTGCAATGGCCCACTTCGGAGAGCATTTCCAGGTCAAAGCGGGTGCGCTGTTCGAGCCGCTGGGCTTCGACCAGCTTGCCTTGGCTCACAAACTCTTTGAGCCGGTCTGCCAGCTCGATCTTGATTGTCTCGACCGCCATCAGCACTTGCTCGCGCGGCGTCACATAGTGGCTGCTGGGGTAGACCGTAAAGCGCGGAATCTTTTGCCGGATGCGGCCCGTCAGTGGGTCAAACAGCTGCAGGGACTCAATCTCATCGTCAAACAGTTCGACACGGATGGCCATCTCGGAGTGCTCGGCCGGAAAGATGTCGATGGTGTCGCCCCGCACGCGGAAAGTGCCGCGCGAGAAATCCATGTCGTTGCGCTGGTACTGCATGCGCACCAGCTGGATGATCATGTCGCGCTGACCGAGCTTGTCGCCCTCACGCAGCGTCATGATCATCTTGTGGTACGCCTCGGGCTGGCCGATACCGTAGATCGCCGAGACCGTGGCCACGATCACCACATCGCGCCGCTCCAGCACGCTTTTGGTACAGGACAGGCGCATTTGCTCAATGTGCTCATTGATCGCCGAGTCTTTTTCAATAAACAGGTCGCGCTGGGGCACATAGGCCTCGGGCTGGTAGTAGTCGTAGTAGCTGACGAAGTACTCCACCGCGTTCTTGGGAAAAAACTCGCGGAACTCGCTGTAGAGCTGCGCTGCCAGCGTCTTGTTGGGGGCAAACACAATGGCGGGACGGCCCAGGCGGGCAATCACATTGGCCATGGTGAAGGTTTTGCCCGAGCCGGTCACGCCCAGCAGGGTCTGGAACACTTCACCGTCGTTCACGCCTTCCACCAGCTTGTCAATGGCCTCGGGCTGGTCGCCTGCGGGCGGATAGGGCTGGTACAGCTCGAACGGAGAGTCAGCGTAGGTCACAAAGGTGCCTGGCAGGGCCGGGGCAGTGACTTCAACAAGGTCGGACATAGAAACCTGCTTAGAAAGGGGCGGGAAGCTTAGCGCAGGTCGCAGCTTGACCCAAGACATGTGCGGACGGGGCGGTAAAATTAAAGGCTTGCCGCGGTCAATCTCTCACCGCGTTTTTGTCCTTCCCCTTCAGGATCTCTTCATGTCTCTCTTTTCTGCCGTCGAAATGGCCCCGCGCGACCCGATTCTGGGTCTGAACGAACAATTCAATGCTGACACCAACCCCAACAAGGTCAACCTCGGCGTGGGCGTGTATTTCGACGACAACGGCAAGCTGCCCCTGCTGCAATGCGTGCAAGCCGCTGAAAAAACCATGATGTCCACGCCGACGGCGCGCGGCTACTTGCCCATTGACGGCATCGCCGCCTACGACGCAGCGGTCAAAGGCCTGGTGTTCGGTCTGGATTCCGAGCCCGTCACCTCGGGCCGCGTGGCCACCGTGCAAGCCATTGGCGGCACCGGCGGCCTCAAGATTGGTGCAGACTTCCTCAAGCACCTGCGCGCTGGCGCCAAGGTGCTGATCTCTGACCCCAGCTGGGAAAACCACCGTGCGCTGTTTACCAATGCGGGTTTTGTGGTGGACACCTATGCCTATTACGACGCAGCCAAGCGTGGCGTCAACTTCGAGGGCATGCTCGCCAGCCTCCAGGCCGCCGACGCAGGCACCATCGTCGTTTTGCACGCCTGCTGCCACAACCCCACCGGCTACGACATCACCCCCGCGCAATGGGACCAGGTGGTCGCCACTGTCAAAGCGCGCAATCTGACGGCATTTTTGGACATGGCCTACCAAGGCTTTGGCCATGGCATTGCCGAAGACGGCGCGGTGATTGCCAAGTTTGTGGCCGCGGGCCTGAGCTTTTTGGTCTCCACCTCTTTTTCCAAGAGCTTCAGCCTCTACGGTGAGCGCGTCGGCGCGCTGTCGGTGCTGTGCGACAGCAAGGAAGAAGCCTCGCGCGTGCTCAGCCAGCTCAAGATCGCCATCCGCACCAACTACTCCAACCCGCCCATCCACGGCGGCGCCATCGTGGCGGCCGTGCTGGGCAACCCCGAGCTGCGCGCCCTGTGGGAAAAAGAACTGGGCGAAATGCGCGTGCGCATCAAAGCCATGCGCCAAAGCCTGGTGGATGGCCTCAAAGCGGCGGGTGTGACGCAGGACATGGGTTTCATCACCACCCAGATCGGCATGTTCAGCTATTCCGGCTTGAGCAAAGACCAAATGGTGCGACTGCGCAGCGAGTTTGGCGTGTACGGCACCGACACCGGCCGCATGTGCGTGGCCGCGCTCAACAGCAAAAACATCGCTTACGTCTGTCAGGCTATTGCCAAAGTGGTGTAACCCGGGTGAAAACGGCGCCTGACGGGGCGTCTTAAAACTGTTATATTGCACTGCAACATTTTTTTACCAGGACACCGCATGCTCTACCAGCTTTACGAGACCCAACGCGCCCTCATGGAGCCGTTCTCCGATTTGGCCAGTTTTGCCGCCAAATCGCTGTCCAACCCCCTGTCCCCGGTGGGCCAAACGCCTTTTTCTCAGCGCATGTCGGCCGGTTACGACCTGATGCACCGCCTGGGCAAGGACTACGAAAAGCCAGAGTTCGGTATCCGCTCTATCGATGTCGATGGCGTGGAAGTCGCTGTTCAACAGCGCATTGAAGTCACCAAACCGTTTTGCGAGCTGATTCGCTTCAAGCGTCTGACCGACGATTCGGCCACGCTGCAGAAAATCAAACACCAGCCCGTGGTGTTGATCGTGGCACCCCTGTCTGGCCACTACGCCACCCTCCTGCGCGACACGGCAAAAACCATGCTGCAAGACCACAAGGTCTACATCACCGACTGGAAAAACGCCCGCACCGTGCCCTTGAGCGAAGGTGAATTCCACCTCGACGACTATGTGAACTACGTGCAAGAGTTCATCCGCCATGTGCAAGCCAAATACGGCAACTGCCATGTGATGAGCGTGTGCCAGCCCACCGTGCCGGTGCTGGCTGCCGTTTCGCTGATGGCGGGTCGTGGTGAAAAAACCCCTTTGACCATGACCATGATGGGCGGCCCCATCGATGCACGCAAGTCCCCCACCGCCGTCAACAACCTGGCGATGAACAAGAGCTACGAGTGGTTCGAGAACAACGTGATCTACCGCGTGCCGAGCAACTTCCCCGGCGCTGGCCGTCGCGTCTACCCCGGCTTCTTGCAGCACACCGGCTTTGTGGCCATGAACCCGGACCACCACGCCAAGAGCCACTACGACTACTTCAAAGACCTGATCAAGGGCGACGACGTCAGCACCGAAGCCCACCGCAAGTTCTACGACGAGTACAACGCCGTGCTCGATATGGACGCCGACTACTACCTCGAAACCATCAAGGTCGTGTTCCAGGACTTCAGCCTGGTCAACGGCACCTGGGACGTGAAATCGCCCAGCGGCAAGGTCGAGCGCGTGCGCCCGTCGGCCATCACCACCACCGCGCTGATGTCGGTCGAAGGCGAGCTGGACGATATTTCCGGCTCCGGCCAGACCCGTGCCGTGCACGAGATTTGCACCGGCGTGGTTCGCGGGCAGCAACGCCACTTTGAAGCCAAAGGTGCCGGCCACTACGGCATCTTCTCCGGCCGCCGTTGGCGGGAGCTGGTGTACCCCGAGGTGCGCTCTTTCATTCTGTCGCACCAAGCTGCAACGCCCAAAACGCAAGTTGTCGCTAAGGCGGCGCCCGCTCCCAAAGCGGCAGTAAAAGCCGCCACCAAGCCGGCAGTCAAACGCAGCGTGGCGGTGGCCAAACCTGCCACCGTGGTCGCAGCCAAAGCGGTGCCCGCAAAAGCCCCGGCCGCCCCGAAAGCGGCTGCGAAAAAGGCAGCCAAGGCCAAGTAATGGCAGAGCAGACCGGCGAAGGCGTGGTAGCCGGCCGTCTGCTCGACGCGCTTCCGCAAACCCAGTGCACCCGTTGCGGCTATCCGGACTGCGCCGGGTACGCCCAAGCCATGGCGCGGGGCGAGGCGGACATCAACCAATGTCCGCCCGGCGGCGCCCAGGGGGTGCAGCGGCTGGCCGCCATTCTGCGCACCGATCCCAAACCGCTGAACCCGGAATTTGGCCTGGAGGGCCCGCGCACCGTGGCCTTCATCGACGAGAACTGGTGCATAGGCTGCACCCTGTGCATCGACGCCTGCCCCACCGACGCCATCTTCGGCACCCACAAGCGCATGCACACGGTGATCGAGACCTATTGCACGGGCTGTGAACTGTGCCTGCCGGTGTGCCCGGTGGACTGCATCCAACTGGAGACGGTCACAACCCGCCCGGACGGGCAGGCAGCGAACAGCACGCCGCCCATCGGATGGGACGCCTGGTCAGCGCCCTTGGCGGACCTGGCCCGGCAACGCTACCAAGCCGCCACTACGCGTCGCAGCCACACGCGGGCCGCACACAGCGCAGCCAAGGCGGCGCAGGCCCAAGACAAGCTCGAGAACCTGGCCGCGCACTCCCAAATCACGGACGCCGCTGTGCTGGACCACAAAAAAGCGGTGATTCTGGCGGCCATGGAACGGGCCCGCCAGCGCAAAGCGCCGTAAGTGCGCTCGCGCTTGCCGCGAACTTAGCTGCCTGCTTGTGCCAAACGCGCGAAGGCGCTGACCACTTCGGCGGGCGCTTGCACCAGCTCAATCAGCACCCCCTCACCCGCAATGGGGAATTCCTCATTGGCCTTGGGGTGCAAAAAGCAGATATCAAATCCCGCTGCACCCTTGCGGATGCCGCCGGGCGCAAAGCGCACGCCCTGCGCTGTTAGCCATTGGACTGCGGTGGGCAGGTCGTCAATCCACAATCCGATGTGGTTGAGCGGCGTGGTGTGGACCGCCGGTTTTTTGTCCGGGTCGATCGGTTGCATCAAATCGACTTCGACCTTGAAGGGGCCGGTGCCAATGGCGCAAATGTCCTCGTCGACGTTTTCGCGTTCGCTCTGAAACGTGCCGGTGATTTGCAATCCCAGCATCTCAACCCAGAGCTTTTGCAAGCGCCGTTTGTCGGGCCCGCCGATGGCGATCTGCTGAACGCCCAGCACCTGAAAAGGACGCGCAGTGCTCGCGCTCATGCCGCGAACTCCACAATCGGCTGGTCCACCGACAGGCTTTCGCCCTGCGAGGCCATGACCTTGCTGACCACGCCATCGGCGGCGGCAAAGAGCACGTTTTCCATCTTCATGGCTTCGATCACCGCCACGCGTTCACCGGCTTGCACTTTTTGCCCCGGCACCACGGCCACCTGCACCAGCAGACCCGGCATGGGCGAAAGCACAAAGCGGCTCATGTCGGGCGCGGCCTTGAAGGGCATGAGCGCATGCAACTCTGCCATCCGGGGCGACACCACCAGCGCATCAATGCGCAGCCCGTTGTGCTGCACCCGCAGCGCCAGCGGATTTTTGGGCGTGCCCCGTTCGATTTGTGCGGT
>CANBQX010000030.1 GCA_947371775.1 Comamonadaceae bacterium | reverse complement strand
GGCCAGCAACTTCACCGGTCGCAATTACCTGACTGGTGGCACATTGCTGACGAGCAACACCACAGGCCAAGCCCAGCGCGACACCACGCTCACCACCGCGCCGAGCTTTGTGAATTGGCAGGCCAAGCTCGAACTCAAGCTCTGAGCGTACGCGCCCTGGTGCGTGCTCTGTCACACGGTGCGGGCCGCTTCCTCTGCCCATAATTTGTGAGGGGAGCTTGCGCTATGGCGACCTTAGCCATTTCCAATTGGCTTAAACCATAGCATTTGCCTATGATTCAAGCCATACCGATTGACTTAACCCCAACGGTACTTTGTAACCCTCACTAGGAAATTTGCCATGACCACTCCAAGCCGCCCCGAAATTAAAACCCTGGCCAACCTCGAATCCGCTTTTGCGGGCGAGTCCATGGCGCACGCCAAATACCTGTACTTCGCCAAGCTGGCGCGTGCTTTGGGCGACGAGGCCACGGCCCACGCCTTCGAAGAAACGGCAGCGCAAGAAATTCTGCATGCCTTCGGCCACCTTGATTTGCTCTACCCCAAGGCCAGCATGACCTCCGCAAAAATGTTGGAAGTTGCCATCGCCGGTGAAACCTATGAATACACCGAGATGTACCCCGGCTTTCGCAAAACGGCCGAAGCCGAAGGCAACACGGCGGCGATCGCCGAAATCGACGCCCAAATTGCCGAGAGCAAGGACCATGCAGCGGCCTTCCAGGCTACCTTGCACGCAGCCACGGCGCTCAAGACCACTTTGGGCACCGCGCAAAAGCGCTTTGCCGCACTCACCAAAGTCGAAGAACGCCACGCCAAGCACTACCAGTCCGTGCTCGCCACCGTGCAGGCGCACTGAGCGACGCGTTTGCCCCTTAACATCCCCGAATTGAATTGGAAGAAAAAACCATGAAAACCTATATTTGCATCGTGTGTGGCTTTGTGTATGACGAGGCCGCCGGCCGACCCGAAGATGGCTTGGCGCCTGGCACGCTGTGGGCCGACGTGCCCGACACGTGGGCCTGCCCGGACTGTGGCGTGGCCAAGTCAGACTTTGAACTCGTGGTGGTCTGATTGAGCGCCGCCTCCACCCCCCCTTCGGCGCCCGAGGCCGCGGCGCTGGTCATCATCGGCGCCGGTTTGGCGGGCTGGACGACGGCACGCGAGTTTCGCAAGCTCGACACGACCACGCCTATCGTGCTGGTCACCGCCGACAGCGGTGACTTTTATGCCAAGCCCACCTTGTCCAACGCCTGCGCCCAAAAACGCAGCGCCGAGCAGCTGGTTACCACCCCCGCCGCCAAAATGGCCGAGACCTTGAACCTGACACTGCATGCGAACACGCAAGTTAACGCCATCGATACCCGCGGGCAGAGCATATCGGTAGCGGGCGCTGACGGGGTAGTGCACCCAGTGGCCTATGCGCAATTGGTGTTGGCTACCGGCGCGCACCCCATCCGCATTCCGCTGGACGGCGACGCGGCCGCGCAAGTGCAGTCCATCAACCAACTCACCGATCTTGCGCAGTTTCAGCAGCATTTGGGTGAGGACCCTAAGACGGTGCTGATCATGGGCGCGGGCCTGATCGGCTGCGAGTTTGCCAACGACTTGGTGCTCGGTGGCCACACGGTGCACGTGGTGGATCCGGCGCAGCGCCCCTTGGCGGCATTGCTGCCCGAAGGTGCGGGCGAGCAAATGCGAGCCGCCCTGTCGGGCATCGGCGTGACTTGGCACTTCGAAACGACCGTGCAGTCGCTGCATAGCAGCACGGGTGCAAAACCCCTGCAAGCCACGCTGGCCAACGGCGAGAAGGTGGATGCAGACCTGGTGCTCAGCGCCATTGGATTGCGCGCGGACGTGGCGCTGGCCCAGGCGGCGCACATCCACTGCGAGCGCGGTGTGGTGGTGGACGCCCTGCTGCAAACTAGCGCCGCACATGTCTATGCCTTGGGCGACTGCGCGCAGTACGCCAGCGCCGGCGCACGCACCCTGCCGTATGTGATGCCCATCATGAATGCCGCGCGCGCCTTGGCCGCCACCTTGGCTGGAACGCCGACGCCTTTGGTGTTTCCATTGATGCCCGTGTCTGTCAAAACGCCAGCCTTGCCCACCGTGGTGGCGGCACCGCACCCCGCCACACCTGGCCAGTGGGTGGCCGAGGCGCTGGACGCAGAGGCCGCACAAACCGGTGGCGCCTGGCGCTTCGTGGACGCCGATGGTCAGCAACGCGGTTTTGTGCTGACCGGCAAGCAAACCGCGCGGCGCATGGAGCTCAGCAAGACCACGGTGCTTTAGACCGCCTCGGGGTGAGGGTGGCGTCTACAATCGCGCCCTCACCCGCAAGCGGGCCGCGACACCCGGTTTGCAGGCTCCGCCCACGCACCAGGACGCACGATGGCCCACGACACGCACCCCAACACGCCCCACCACGACGCTGACGCGCTAGAGAAAAAAGCGCAGCTACGCCAAGCTGCGCTGGAGTACCACCAGTTCCCCACGCCGGGCAAGATTTCGGTCACTCCGACCAAGCAGCTGATCAACCAGCATGACTTGGCTTTGGCGTATTCACCCGGCGTGGCATCGCCCTGCGAAGAGATCGTCAAAGACCCCAACAACGCATTCAAGTACACCAGCCGCGGCAACTTGGTAGCCGTGATCACCAACGGCACAGCCGTGTTGGGCCTGGGCGATATCGGCCCGCTGGCCGCCAAGCCGGTGATGGAAGGCAAGGGCGTGCTGTTCAAGAAGTTCGCCGGTATTGACGTGTTTGACATTGAGATCAACGAAAAACACGATCTGGACAAGCTGGTCGACATCATTGCGTCGCTGGAGCCCACCTTTGGCGGCATCAACCTCGAAGACATCAAGGCGCCGGACTGCTTTTATGTGGAGCGCAAGTTGCGCGAACGCATGAAGATCCCGGTCTTTCACGACGACCAACACGGCACCGCCATTGTGGTGGGCGCGGCCATTCTCAACGGCCTGAAGGTGGTGGGCAAAGACCCCAAGAAGATCAAGCTGGTCACCTCGGGTGCGGGTGCTGCGGCGCTGGCGTGCCTGGGGCTGCTGGTGAAGCTGGGCATTCCGCGTGAAAACATTTTTGTCACCGACCTGGCCGGTGTGGTCTACCAAGGACGCACCGAACTGATGGACGTGGACAAGGAGTTCTTTGCCCAAAAGACCGACGCGCGCACCCTGCGTGATGTGATTGCCGGTGCCGACGTTTTTCTGGGGCTCTCGGCAGGCGGCGTGCTCAAGCAAGACATGGTGCAAAGCATGGCGGCCAAGCCGCTGATTTTTGCGCTGGCCAATCCCACGCCTGAAATCCTGCCTGACGAAGTCAAGGCCGTGCGCGACGACGCCATCATGGCCACGGGCCGCAGTGACTTTCACAACCAGGTCAACAACGTCTTGTGCTTTCCGTACATCTTCCGGGGTGCCTTGGACGCGGGCGCCTCGACCATCACCATTGAGATGGAAATCGCCGCCGTCCACGCGATTGCGGAGCTGGCGCAGGCCGAGCAAAGCGACGTGGTGGCAGCGGCGTATGCCGGTGAGCAGTTGGCCTTTGGACCCGAATACCTGATTCCCAAGCCCTTTGATCCGCGCCTGATGATGAAAATCGCCCCGGCCGTGGCGCAAGCGGCTGCCGACAGCGGCGTGGCGCTGCGCCCGATTGCCGATATGGACGCCTACCGCGAGCAATTGCAAAGCTTTGTCTATGCCTCGGGCACGACCATGCGCCCGATTTTTGCGATGGCCAAAAACGCGCTCAAAAAGCGCGTGGCCTTTGCCGAGGGCGAAGACGAGCGCGTGTTGCGCGCCACCCAGATCGTGGTGGACGAAGGCCTGGCCATGCCCACCTTGATAGGCCGCCCGGCCGTGATCGCAGAGCGCATCGCCAAGTTCGGTCTGCGCCTGCGCGAGGGCCAGGACTACGCCGTGGTCAACGTGGAAAACGACCACCGCTACCGCGATTTCTGGCAAACCTACCACCGCATGGCGGAGCGCAAAGGCGTCACCGTGCCGGTGGCGAAAATCGAAATGCGCAGGCGCCTGACCTTGATTGGTTCCATGCTGCTGCACAAAGGCGATGTAGACGGCCTGATCTGCGGCACCTGGGGCACGACTGCGCTGCATTTGAATTACATCGACCAGGTGATTGGCAAGCGCCACACGGCGCCGCTGGAAAGCAAGCACGATGTCTCGATCTACGCGTGCATGAACGGTTTGATGCTGCCAGGCCGCCAAGTGTTTGTGGTCGACACCCATGTCAATTACGACCCCACGGCAGGTGAATTGGCCCGCATTACCGTCATGGCCGCCGAAGAAATGCTGCGCTTTGGCATTGCGCCTAAAGCGGCGCTGCTGAGCCATTCCAACTTTGGCAGCAGCAACGAGCCCAGCGCTATCAAGATGCGCGAGACCTTGGCCATCCTGCAGCAAACCGCGCCCTGGCTGGAAGTGGACGGCGAGATGCATGGCGATCTGGCGCTGGACGGCGAAGCCCGCGCCGCCCTCATGCCCAACAGCCCGCTGCAAGGCGACGCCAATTTGCTGGTCATGCCCAATATTGATGCCGCCAACATCGCGTACAACCTGCTCAAAACCGCTGCGGGCGGCAATATCGCGATTGGCCCGGTTCTGCTCGGAGCCGCAAAACCGGTTCACGTGCTGACTGCCAGTACCACGGTGCGGCGCATCGTCAATATGACCGCGCTGACGGTGGCGGATGCCAACGCGGTGCGATAAGGCCCTATGAAAAAACTATTCCAACTTCAGGTTGAAGGCCGCAACCGCGACCGCCTGCTCGACGCCAGCAAACATGAGGTGCGCAAATACGTGGCGCGCCAGCGCCGCGCCGCACTGCCTGAGGGTGTCGACTACTGGGACTTTGCCTGCCGTTTTGGCAGCACCGAGGCCGAGGCCGTGGACGTGCATTTCGCCACCCTGATCGGCCACATGGACACCGCGGGCAAGGCGGGCGAAGATGCCTTTTTTGTCAGTATTCTGGGTCGGCCCGGGGTGCGCAAACCCAGGCCCCAAGGCCTGGGCGATAGCCGCAGCGACCAACTCACCCGCCATCTCGACCCCTGACCCCAGCCTTTTGGCTTGGCCCCGCCCCGGCCCATGTGCCAACAAGGCCTTGAATTGAAAAATAAGGGGTAAACCCTTATTTTTCTGCGTGGTCTTGTCCGCGGGGTATTGCGCAATTTCCTCGGATCAGCGACAATGAAACTTGGGTTTTGGGTAGTTTTTTTGATTGTTGACAAGGTTTTTACGTGGTTTGCGGCCTCAAAGTGGTAAATCACTGGGCAGGTCAATGCACCTGTTTGGTGCAAAAACTGGTGGTCGCCTTGCTGACGGTCGGCATGGTGAGCGGTTCGTTGGCGCAAGCGCCCAGCGGACAAGTTCCGACGATTTCGCAGCAGGCTTTGCCTGCCCAGGGCGTCGAAACCTATCGCAACATTCAACGCGGCGGCCCTTTTCCGTATGAAAAAGACGGTGTGATCTTCGGTAATCGCGAACGTGTTTTGCCTATGCAAAAACGGGGCTATTACCGGGAATACACCGTCAAATCGCCAGGCTCGCGAAACCGTGGAGCCCAAAGAATCGTGTGCGGTGGCCCAGCCACGGCGCCGGACGCTTGTTACTACACGGCCGATCACTATGCGAGTTTTCGCATGATCGTGCCTTGAACTGAATTTTTATTGATGAAAGTGAATCGAGGATGGACACGCCACTTCGAACCGTAAGAACGAATATCGTTCAATCGATACGCGCATTTCGCGTATCGGACTTGCAAGAAGCAGCCCAAGGTTTGGGGCACCACTTTTTGTACGCTAATTTGGGCAGTGCCCAGACCAAGCAAGATGTGCTCGACCTGATCGGCGCACAGTTCACGCTCGCCACGACCTCGGGCAAGAACTTTGACTCGCTCTACGACAGCATGACCGACCCGGTTCACAAGTCGGGCCCACAGCCTGGCTTTATTGCCGTGCTCGAGCATATTCCAGCCAACGCCAAGTTTGACAAAGAAGCGCGCGAGCAGTTGCTCGATATCTTCCGCGACACGGCCGACTACTGGGGGGAGCGGAAGATACCGTTCCGATGCTTCTATTCTTTTCTGTAGCCCGTTCTGCACAAACCAGCCAAGCAGAACGGGCGATTCAGGCAAACGGTGAAGCCGCTGTGGCAGTCTCTGCCACCGAGGATACCGACAGCGGCGAGAAGCTGCCCACCGACTTTTTGATTGACGTATCGCCCTTGGCGCTGCGAATGAGCAGCCCGTTTAATGCGGGGTACTGGCTCGCAGCCGCTTAAAGTCACTTTGAACAGGCCCTTGCGGCTTGAACTAAAAAGCCCGCTTAGTGCGGGCTTTTTCATGGGCAAAACCAGGCGTCAATCTTCTTGCATGTGCACTGCGCGAACGATGGGCTCCAGACGTCCTTTTTCGCTGGCCAGGAACTTTACAAAGTCCGCCCGGCTGCCGCCCATGGGATCAATGCCCTGAGGAATGAAACGGGCGCGCACTTCGGGGGACTGCAAGGCTGCGGCCACCGCGTGGTTCATTTTTTCCAGGATCTCGTCGGGCGTTCCTTTGGGCGCAAAAATCCCAGACCAGTGGCCGATAAACACCTCGGGGTAACCCAGCTCTTTGGCGGTCGGAATATCCGGCAGCGCTGCAATGCGCCGGCTCCAGGTCGAGGCCAAGGGGCGCAGCTTGCCGCCTTTGATTTGGTTGAGCACCACCACGCTGGCCTCGGAGGTAGCGTCGACCTGCTTGGCGATCACCGCCACCATGCCTTCCGAACCACTCTTGTAGGGCACGATCTGGATGTTGGCATGGGTCTTCAAGCGCAGCATCTCGGCGACAAAGTGGGGCGTGCTGCCGGTGCCCGCAGTTGAAAAGTTGATACCCGCGCCTTGTTTGGACAGGGCAATCAGGCCTTTGAGGTCTTTCACCGGCGAGTCGGCTGCCACGACGATGACCGAGGGGCTCACGGCCATCAGGGCCACCGGCACCAGGTCGTCCGGTTGGTAAGGCATCTTGGACTTGATCAGGCTGTTGGTGATCACCCCACCCGCAGGCGCGAGGAAGGTGTAACCGTCCGGGGCCGATTTGGCCACCAGGTCAGCGCCGACGACCGAGCCTGCACCGGGCTTGTTCTCGACGATCACGGGCTGCCCCAGCTGCTTGGACACGCCTTCCGCCACCGCACGCGCCACCACATCGTTGGCGCCACCAGGCCCAAATGGCACCACAAACTTGATGACCCGCGAGGGCCAGACGTCGGCGCTGGCGCCTGCCGAAAGCAGGGCACAGAGCAGGGCCAGGCCCAATTTGTTTGCAAAGAGAACGCGATTTTGTTTCGTCATGACATTCCTTTGAAGTTCGCCTTACGCAAGCTGTTGAACCAGCGCCACATAGTCCGCCACCGCGATTTCTTGTGCGCGGCGTTGCAGGTCGAAATGGCCTGCAAAGTTTTTTTCTTCCAACCAGCGCCCCAAGGTGTGGCGGATGAGTTTGCGCCGCTGGCTGAAGGCCACTTGCACCAACTCACTGAACAGCTTCACGTTGATGTGCGGGGGCGTCGCCAAAGGCACCATGCGCACCACCGCGCTGTCCACGCGTGGTGGCGGGTCGAAGCTCTCGGGAGGCACAAACAGCACGTCTTCCATGGCATAGCGCCACTGCAGCATCACACTCAGGCGACTGAAGTCCGAGGTATCGGGCGCTGCCACCATACGGTCAATGACTTCTTTTTGAAGCATGAAATGCTGGTCTTGTACCACTTCGACGAAGTCCAGCAAGTGAAAAAGAATGGGCGTGGAAATGTTGTACGGCAGGTTGCCGACGACACGCATTTTGTCAGCCGAACCTGGCCACTGAGCGCGCGCCAACGCTGCAAAGTCCACGCGAAGAACATCAGATTCCACCACCGAGAGTTGCAGGCGACTGCGCAGGCGCTGCGCCAGATCCCGGTCAAGCTCTATCACGGTCAATGCGCCCAAGCGCTCTACCAAAGGTTGCGTGAGTGCGGCCAAGCCCGGGCCAATTTCAACCATGTGCTGACCTGGCTCTGGGTGGATCGCGTCAACGATGGCATCGATGATGCCGCCATCGGACAAAAAGTGCTGGCCGAAGCGCTTGCGGGCGATGTGCTGCATTAGCGTACCGCCCGAGAGGGATGGGTGGCTAATCCCATTTACTGGGGCTCGCGAATTTCAACAAATGCGCGACTGCGAAGGTCTCGTTCCCAGTTTTGGTAAACCTCCTCAGCGCGCTTGGCGCGAAGTTCTGCGCGCATCGCCTCACGCAATTGGGCCGGACTGAGTTCCACCGCGCGTCGCTCCAAGACCTGCATCAGGTGCACGCCAAAGCGCGAGACCATGGGCATGCCGATTTCAAGCACCTTGAGCCGGTCCAGCGTCTCTTCAAACTCGGGAACAAACATACCTGGGCTGGCCCATCCCAGATCACCGCCTTGCTGCGCGCTTCCATCTTGCGAAAACTCACGTGCGGCCGCCTCGAAACTGGTGGCGCCCGACACGATGCGCTGGCGCAGTTGGGTTAATTGGGCCAGTGCTTGTGCCTGGGTAAGCTGGGGGGTCAGGCGCAACAAAATGTGGCGGGCGTGGGTTTGCGCTACCGTTTGCACTAGGCTGCCAGCACGCCGCTCAAGTACTTTGACCAGATGAAACCCCGCGCCGGAGCGCACCGGCTCCGACACCTGGCCCACTGCAAGCGCCTTGGTTGCATCAACAAAAATCAGGGGATACCGGTCTGCACGGCGCAGCCCGATTTGGCCTCCATTGTCGCGACTGGCGTCTGATATTTCTTTGACCAAGGCGTCAAAGCTTTCTCCTGCACGAATGCGCGTCAACAGGGCTTGCGCTTTGGCCTGTGCCTGGGCGACTTGTGCGGCGCTGGGTTTCTCCGGGAGCGCCACCAACAAGTGGGCAAGGTTGATTTCCTGTGCCAACGGATCGGTATTGGCAGCTTGGCGGGCGGCCAGTGCGCTTTCCACTTCGTTCTCGGTCACGCGTACCCGCGATTCAACTTCCCGTTCGCGCAAACGGGTGAGCACGATTTGATCCGCCAATTGCGCGCGGAAGGTGACGGGCGCCAGACCACGTTGCTCCAGCACTTTGTGAAACTGCGTGATATCCACCTGGTTTTGCGCAGCCACATTGGCCTCTGCCTGGTCGATGGCTGCGGCGTCAGCGCGCAGTCCCATATCGCGTGCCAGTTGCAATTGGGCGCGGTCGTTGATCATGCGCTCCAGCACGGCTGCGCGCAATTCGGTCGCAGGCGGCAGGCTTTGGCGTTGCTGCGTGCGTTGCTCTTTCACTTGTTTGATTTGGGCTTGAAGCTCCGCATCGGTGATCGGTTCGGAATTGACCAACGCAACAATAAAGTCGGCGGCCTGGCTGCTTTGTGCATGCACGGTGGTTAGACCCGAAAAAAGGAACACAAACGCAGCGGCAGCAACGGCCCAAAATTTCAAAGTCATGGTGGTCAAGGGCTCAGTCATAGGGTCGGTTCGCAGCGCTGGCCGCGCCAGCGTCACGCAAATTCCGGTAATACGGGATGTTGGAGCTCAAGGTCTTTTCCGGGCTCAGACCGACGCGGGTAAAACCGACGAACTCGAGTTGAAACATCAATCGCTGGTTGGAGGTGTCTGCACTGGTCTGAATCCGTTCCATCACCATGCGCCCGATCCAGCAGCCTGCATCGTACTCGACACCTAACACGGTGTTCACCAGGCGGCCATCGCTGAGGCTGTAGTTCAAGCGGCCCAGCGTGTAGTAACGCCCTTGCGCTGCGTCGGTTGGGTTGCCAATGCCTATGTCGCTCAGTGGCCACTGCCAACTGGTGTCAATTTGCTCGCTCAAATCCCGCTGGTAGCTGTACGCAACATTGAACAAGTGAAAGTGGGATGGGCTGTAGCGAGCGCCCATAACCGCCCGCACGGATTGTTCATTGCGCACGTTGTACTGCACGGTGGAATCAAGCACCCAGCGGTCCGTGAGGTTGGCCGCAGCGCCCAGCAAGATGTCACTGACGCCCGAGGCTGCGCCAGTGCTGTTGCTGTCCAGTGTGACTTTTTGGTCTTGGAATCGCAAGCGCTGCGCCACACCGAAGCGGGCGAGTTGGGCGCCGTTGTCTGCGTCAATGTAGCGTGTGGTCAGGCCCAGGGTCAGCAGGTTGTTGTCCGACACTTTGTCGTTTCCGACAAAGGCGTTTTCGGTATAGATGGTTGCAAAATTAAAGTCGTTGGCGCCCGTGTCGTAATTGGGCAGAAGGCTTTGGTCGTGGAACGGTGTGTAGACATAAAACGCACGCGGCTCCAGGGTTTGCACCAAGCTGCGCCCAAAAAGGCTGGCTGCGCGTTCAAACACCAAGCCGCTGTCCAAGCTAAAGGTGGGCACTGTGCTGTTGGCCGTTTGTTGGCCTGCCACCAAAGCGTCAAACTGGTACCCAGCGCTGTGCAACTGAAGTTTCGGGGTCACAAAGCCCGCGGGGCGCAGCATGGGGTAGCTGATCTGGGTCAGACCAAAGGCCCTCTGGGCGTTGGCTTGCTGTGTCAGGCTGCGGTCGGACTGGAATTGGGTCATGTCCAGATCCACCGACCAATCCACCCCTTGCGTGTTAGTTTTCGCATACCGCCCACTCCATTGCGGTACCCGGTCATAGGGCGGAATGATCGGGGCTGTGGGGTCTTGCAAGGTCTGCCACTTCAAGACTTTGACGGTCGATGAAAAATCGCCCTGAATCCATGACGCTGTTAAATCAGCGGGCAAAAGGCGCTGCGTCGCGCCTGCAATGGCGCCGCCCGAGTTAATGGCATTGCTATTGGTGAAATCGCGCCAGTAGTTATCGTCGCTGACCCGGTTCAGGTTGGCTGCCAACGTGAGGCCGCCCACAGGCACGTCCACCTTGGCGTTGTGGACGATGGAGGCGTCCCAACGCTGCGTGTCCCGCAGCTTGTCCGTGGGCATATAGCTCAGCCGCACTGTTCCGGAGTAACTTGGTTCCAGATAACGGAACTCTGCACCTAAATTCACACCCCGCGCAGTCATGAAGGTGGGGGTAAAAGTCGCATCGCGATTGGGCGCGATGTCGAGGTAATACGGCGTGGAAACCTCCAGGCCGTTGGCATTGTCCAGGCCCATGGTGGGCGACAACATGCCGCTCTTGCGTTTTTCAGACAAGGGAAAACTGATGGGTAGCACGTGCAAAAGCGGAAAGCCTTTGAAGCTGAGTACCGCACTCTGCGCCAGGCCGATGTCTTCGTCGTTGTCGATGTCGATACGTGCGGCGGTCAGCACCCAGTCCGGCAACCAGTCGGGGCCGGGTTGGCGCTTGCAGGTGGTGTAACTGGCCTGGTAGACCGTCATGTGGGCCTTGTCCACAAATTCAGCCCGAGTGGCCTGGCCGTGCGCACCGTTTTGGCCAAATTCATAGCTGGGCGCGGTAAAAAATCCTTGGAACGCGTCTATTCCCAACTCCAGGTAAGGGCCCTGGTAGGTGTTGCCGTTGCGTTGTACCCAGACATGGCCGGTGGCGCGCGCGGTGTCGGTGGGCAGGTCGTAATCCAGTCGATCGGCGCGAATGATGGTGCCGCCCTTGCGCAGCTCTGCATCACCCTCCAGGGTGGCGTCTCTGTCGGTACGGCTTCGCAGGCTGTCACCTTCCAGCACAACCGGCGCGCTCTGTGGTGGCGTCTGCGCCAGTGCCGCCGTGCTCCAGGCCAACGCACACAGACCGAGCCCGCCCATCACCGCCCGCAGGCCGGCACCGGGCGACCTGCACGTCGCGTTACGTTCAAAAGCAGCCATGGGAGGAAAAAAGCCCGTCACAAAAAGATAGAAAATGGATTATCCATGAGCCCTACTGCATCCACCCCCCCAGCCACTCCATCGCACCCACCGGTGCAGTGGTCCGATCCCGAACGCGAGCGCCAGTTCCAGGCCTGGTTGGCCACGGTGCAGCCGCGCTTTGGGCTGCTGTCCCACAGCCTGCGCCTGGCCTCGGCGGACGCCAGCTTTCGCCGTTATTTGCGCATCGATGTCCAAGACGCTGCCCATGGTGCCAGCCTGGTCATCATGGACGCCCCGCCAGACAAGGAAAACAGCGCACCCTTTGTCCAAGTGGCGAAGTTGTTGCATGACGCCGGCCTGCGAGCGCCCGAGGTACTGGACTGGCAGCAAGCGCAGGGCTTTTTGCTGCTCACCGACCTGGGTGCGCGCACCATGATGCAGGTTATGGACCCGCAGGCAGCGCCACCCCTGGATTTGTACTTGCAGGCGGTAGACACCTTGGTCGCCTGGCAAAAGGCCTCGCTGCCCGGCGTGCTACCGCCCTACGACCACGCGCTGCTGCGCCGCGAGCTGGACTTGTTTCCCCAGTGGTACATCGCCCAGCACCGCAAGCTGGAGTTGACCGACGCGCAAAGCCAGGTGCTGGAGCGGGCCTTCGAGACCATCATCGCCGACAACCTGGCCTGGCCCAGTGTGTATGTGCACCGCGACTTCATGCCCCGCAACCTGATGGCGCCGGAGAACGGGCAGCGCATGGGCGTTTTAGATTTTCAGGACGCGGTGTATGGCCCCATCACCTATGACATCGCCAGTCTGGTGCGTGATGCATTCCTGAGCTGGGATGAAAGCTTTTGTCTGGACGTGGTGGTGCGCTACTGGCAAAAGGCACGCGAGGCCGGGCTTGCGGTGGGCGAGGACTTCGGGGTGTTTTACCGGGCCGTGGAGTGGATGGGCTTGCAACGCCACCTCAAAATTGCCGGCATCTTTGCCCGCCTGACCTTGCGCGATGGCAAGCCGCACTACCTGGCCGATGCGCCGCGTTTTATCGGCTACATCCGTGCCACCTGCGCCCGCTACCGCGAACTCAAACCCTTGCTGCGCCTGGTCGATCAGATCGAGGGCATTGAAGAGCCCAACGTGTTTGGTTTTGGCCGCAGCCCGGGAGCTGCGTAAGCCATGCCGCGTTTTTACTGCCCGGCCCCGCTGCACACGGATGATTTGCTCGAACTCCCCGCGGGTGCGGCGCGCCATGTGCAGGTTCTGCGCCTGCAGCCCGGCGACAGCATCACCCTGTTCAACCACGGGCCGCATTGGGAGACGGGTGCCGTCACCACCAGCCCTGGCGGTGAGTTTGACGCCACCGTCACCCAAATGGGACGCAGCCATGTGCAGGTGCAGGTCGGCGCGCACCACGCAGTGGAGCGCGAGGCCCTGCGTGCGGTGCACCTGGCGGTCGTCATGCCTGCCAACGAACGCATGGACTGGCTGCTTGAAAAAGCCACAGAGCTGGGCGTGGCCAGCATCCAACCCTTGACCAGCGAGCGCAGTGTGCTGCGTCTGGCTGGTGAGCGCGCGGACAAAAAAGTAGCGCACTGGCAAAGCGTGGCGATCTCCGCTTGCGAACAGTGTGGCGGCAACCGCGTGCCCCAGGTGCAAGCGGTTGCGCCATTGGCCCAGTGGCTGCGCGCTTTGGCCGCAAGCGATGCCCAGGCACCATCGGTTGAGCGCCTCTTGCTTTCTTTGCGCGAGGGCTCGCGCCCTTTGCGCAGCTGGGCCGCCGACCACGCCACCACATCCGCCGTATTTTTGTCCGGGCCCGAAGGCGGCCTGAGCGCCAACGAAGAAGAGGCCGCCGTGGCCTGCGGCTTTATGCCGGTGTCGCTGGGTGCGCGGGTGTTGCGCGCTGAGACGGCGGCATTGGCCGCGCTGGCGCTGCTGGCTTAACGCGGCGTTTTAAACGACCCGGATCAAACACCCGCGTGCTGGTCCAGCCATTGCTGCAGCAAGGCAAAGACCGGTGCGCTGTCGGCCTCGTTCAATATCTCGTGGTACAGGTCTTCAAAGCACTGGCTGGTGAGCACTGCGCCGGGCGCTTTGCTTGCAAAGTCACGGCTGCCCGCAGGATTGACCAGGCGGTCTTGCCCGGCATAGATCAGCAAGGTGGGAACAGTCCATTGCGCGGCAAGTGCCCGGGTCTGCAAGCCCGCCTGGGCAATGAATCGCGCCAGCCGTGCGCAAATGCGGTCATGCACCAGCGGGTCGGCCCGGTAGGCGGCGACTACGGCGGGGTCGTGCGAGAGATAAGTCGCATCCAAGCCGTTGCCCACCCGCAGATTGGGCGCAATAGTGGGCAGCGTGGCAACCAAGAACTTTTGAAACGCGTTCAGGCCCGCATCCAGCGCAGGGCTGGACAAGACCAGCGCGTCCACCGCGCGCAGGTGGAGCGACACAAAGCGTGCGGCAATCAGTCCGCCCAGGCTGTGGCCCAGCAATACCAGGCGCGTGCCGGGTGCCAGTTCGGCACGGCTGCGGTCTATCACGGTGGCAAGATCGTCCAACAAGCGGTTGTCGTCCGGCATGCTGCCCGGCGCGCCGCTGGAGCCGCCATGGCCACACAAATCAAAAGCGCGCACCGCAAAGCCCCAGCCGTTGAGCCGCTGCGCAACATGTTCATAGCGCCCGCTGTGTTCGCCCAAACCGTGGACGATCAGCACCAGCGCACGGGGCACAACACCCTGGGCAAGCGGCCAGTCGCGCAGTGCCAGCGTAGCGCCGTGGGGGGTGGTGATTTCGGAGAGTTGGGCGGTGTTCATGAACAAACCTTTGAATGCAGAATTTAAGGAAAAAGGGCAATGACCTGGGCCACGGCTGCCGTGAGTTTTTTGGCATAGGGCACATGCAAAAATTCGTTGGGTCCATGGGCGTTGCTCTTGGGGCCGAGCACGCCACAGACCATCATTTGGGCCTTGGGAAATCCGGTGCTGAGCATGTTCATGAGCGGAATCGTGCCGCCCTGCCCGATATAACCGCAGGGCGCACCGAAGTGCGCTTGCGAGGCCGCATTCAAGGCCTGCTCAAACCACGGTGCGGTGCTGGGCGCGTTCCAGCCGGTGGCGCCACCGCCGCCTTCAAACGTGACCTTGGCCTGGTAGGGCGCGTTGTCCTCGAGCAGGGCTTTGAGTTCTTGCACAGCGCTGGCGGCTTCCACCAGCGGGGGCAGGCGCAGCGAGAGCTTGAAAGCGGTGTAGGGGCGCAGCACATTGCCGGCGTTTTTCATTTCCGGAAAGCCATCGGCACCGGTCACACTCAGCGTGGGCATCCAGGTGCGGTTGAGCAGGGCCTGCAAGGGGTCGGTGGTGGTGGGCAGTGCAAACTGGCTGGCACCACCGCAGTCGTAGTGCGCCCAGGGGAAGCGTTTGTAGAGCTCGTCACCCAGGATGTCGGCCGTGGCCTGCGCCTGCGCCATGCGCTCAGGCGGCACCGCGCAATGAAAGCGCTCGGGCAACAGGCGACCGGTGGCGCTGTCTTCCAGGCGGTCGAGCAGGTGGCGCAGGATGCGAAAGCTCGAGGGCACCACGCCGCTGGCGTCGCCCGAATGCACGCCTTCGGTCAGCACCTCCACCTTGAGCACGCCGCTGGCCATGCCGCGCAAGCTGTTGGTCAACCACAGCTGGTCGTAGTTGCCTGCACCTGAGTCCAGGCACACCACCAGGCCCACGTCGCCCAAGCGGGTGCGCAGCGCATCGACATAGGGCAGCAGGTCGTAAGAGCCGCTTTCTTCGCAGGTCTCGATCAAGCCGATGATGCGCGGATGCCCCACCTTTTGGGATTGCAGCGCCTGAATCGCGGCGATGGCGGCGTAGGCGGCGTAACCGTCATCGGCGCCGCCGCGGCCATAAAGCTTGCCGTCCTGGTACTTGGGTGTCCAGGGCCCCAGGTCGCTGCGCCAGCCGGAAAATTCGGGCTGCTTGTCCAGGTGGCCGTACATCAATACGGTTTGCGCGCTCACTGTGTCGCTGGCGCTGCGGGTGGTGGCCACTTCAAACAAGAGCACCGGTGTGCGACCAGGCAGGCGCACGATCTCTAGCGTCAAGCCCGCGACTTTTTGGGCCTCAATCCACTGCGCGGTGTTGCGCACCACGGTTTCCAGGTAGCCGTGGGCCGCCCAGTCGGCGTCAAACGCGGGGGACTTGGCGGGTATGGTGATGTAGTCGCTCAAGCGCGCAACGATGTCGCTGTCCCAGGCCTGGCTCACTTGGTGCAGGACTTGGGAGGTATCGAGGGCGGTGTCAGGCAGTCGGGCGGTCATGGGGCAGTCTCCGTGCGGTGAGACGCGATCGGCGTCGGGTCAATCAGGACAAGTCAGCCATGATGCCATGCTTAGGCGCTATCCTGCGCGAACTTTGCAACCCCGAGATGCCCCGCCATGAACATCGAAACGCCCCACTCGATCGCACCGAACAGCCTGCAAGTGCTGGCTTTTGACATTTTCGGCACCGTAGTGGACTGGCACGGCAGCATTGCGCTGGAGATGCAGCGGCTTTATCCAGAGGTGGACGGCGGTGCCTTTGCCCAGGCCTGGCGCGCGGGCTATGCCCCGGCCATGGCGAGGGTCATGTCGGGCGACATGCCGTGGACGCTGATTGACGATTTACACCTGCAGATCCTGGAGTCCATCCTGCCCGACTTTGGCCTGGCGTACCTGGGTGAGACTGAGCGCGCCCAGCTCAATCGCGTCTGGCACCGCTTGGCCGCCTGGCCCGACGTGGTGGCAGGGCTCACGCGCCTGAAGGCAAAGTACATTCTTTGCACACTGTCCAACGGCAACCTCAATTTGCTCACCCGTCTGTCCAAGCAGGCGGCGCTGCCCTGGGATTGCATTCTGAGCGCCGAAACCTTCCATGCCTACAAACCCGACCCACGCACCTATGGTGGCGTGGCGCGTGTGTTTGACGTGGCGCCCGCGCAGGTGATGCTGGTGGCCACCCACGACGACGACCTGGCTGCGGCCCGAGCCTGCGGACTGCGCACTGCCTACATTGAGCGACCCCTCGAATATGGCGCCAAGCACCCCAAAGACGG
>CANBQX010000029.1 GCA_947371775.1 Comamonadaceae bacterium | reverse complement strand
CAATCTCGAAGGCATTGCACCGGCAGCGCGCGGCACACCGCAAATCGAAGTGTCCTTTGACATTGACGCCAACGGCATCTTGCACGTTGGCGCCAAAGACAAAGGCACGGGCAAAGAGAACAAGATCACCATCAAGGCCAACTCCGGTTTGACGGAAGCTGAAATCCAGCAAATGGTCAAAGACGCTGAGCTCAATGCAGCCGACGACAAGAAAAAGCTGGAACTGATCCAAACCAAGAACGAAGCCGACGCCAACATCCACAGCGTCAAGAAGAGCCTGACCGAATACGGTGACAAGCTTGAGGCAGGCGAAAAGGAAAAGATCGAAGCTGCGATCAAAGACCTGGAAGCCGTAATCAAGAGCGAAGACAAAGAAAGCATCGCCTCCAAGAGTGCGGCCTTGATGACGGCCAGCCAAAAGCTGGGCGAGAAAGTCTACGCAGATATGCAGGCCAAAGAAGCGGCACAAGGTGCAGCACCTGGCGCAGCCGAAGGCCCTGCCCCTGCCGACGACAACGTGGTCGACGCGGAAGTCAAGGAAGTCAAAAAGGGCTAATTCCCGGGCAGCTCTGGCTGCTTAAAAACCTGCCGCGCTGAACGCCCCACGGAGTTCAGCGCGGCTTTTCTGTTGCTACGGAGCACACATTCGCATGGCCAAAAGAGATTTTTACGAGATTCTGGGCGTTGCCAAGAACGCGTCTGAAGAGGAAATTAAAAAGTCCTACCGCAAGCTGGCCATGAAGTTCCACCCGGACCGCAACCAGGGTGAAGCCTCCAAAGACGCCGAAGCGAAATTCAAAGAGGCCAAAGAGGCCTATGAAATGTTGTCGGACCCGCAAAAGCGCGCGGCATATGACCAGCATGGCCACGCCGGTGTGGACCCCAATCTGCGTGGTGGCCCCGGCGCCGAAGGCTTTGGTGGTTTTGCCGAGGCGTTTGGCGATATTTTTGGCGATATGTTCGGCCAGCAGCGTGGACGTTCGGGCGGCGGACGCCAGGTGTTTCGTGGTGGCGACCTGAGCTATGCCATGGAGCTCACGCTGGAAGAAGCAGCCAACGGCAAGGACTCGCAGATTCGAATTCCTACGCACGAGAACTGCGAAGTCTGCGCGGGCACCGGCGCCAAACCCGGCACGCAAATCAAATCGTGCGGCACCTGCGGCGGCGCGGGTGCGGTGCAAATGCGCCAGGGCTTTTTCAGCGTGCAGCAAACCTGCCCGACTTGCCGCGGTGTGGGCAAGATCATTCCCGATCCCTGCACCGCCTGCTCGGGTCAGGGAAAGATCAAGCGCCAAAAAACCCTGGAAGTCAAAATTCCGGCCGGTATCGACGACGGCATGCGCATTCGCAGCGCGGGCAATGGTGAGCCTGGCACCAACGGCGGCCCCCCGGGTGATCTGTACATTGAAATCCGCCTCAAGAAGCACGACATTTTTGAGCGCGATGGCGACGACCTGCACTGCAACGTGCCGATCAGCATCGTGACGGCGGCGCTCGGCGGCGAAATCGATGTACCCACCCTGGCGGGTAAAGCGGCGATTGACCTGCCCGAAGGCACGCAAACCGGCAAGCAGTTCCGTCTGCGTGGCAAAGGCATCAAAGGCGTGCGCTCCAGCTACCCCGGCGACCTGTATTGCCACATCACGGTGGAGACGCCGGTCAAGCTCAACGACGCACAACGCAAGCTGCTGCGCGAGCTCGATGAGTCGTTCAAAAAAGGCGGCAGCAAACATTCGCCTTCAGGCGATAGCTGGAAAGACAAGCTCAAGGGCTTTTTCAGCTAAGAGGGTGTGGGGGTACAGTGCTGGCCATGAACCCGCAAGTGAATGCCCGCTACCTGACCGCTGCCTTTTATTTGTTTGTCGATTTGCCCGACTACGCGCAGCGTCGGGCACCCTTGCTGGACCTGTGCCTGCAGCGCCATGTCAAAGGCCTGATTTTGCTGGCCCGTGAAGGCATCAACAGCACCATTGCCGGAGCCGAGGTCGATGTGCGCGCTGTGCTGGCCTATTTGCGCGCCGACCCGGCATTTGCCACCCTGGTGCACAAAGAATCATGGTCCGAGAAGTCGCCCTTTCACCGCATGAAGGTGCGGCTGAAAAAAGAAATCGTCACTATGGGCGTGCCCGGCATCAGCCCCACCAACGGCGCGGGCACCTACGTCCAACCGCAGGACTGGAACGCGCTCATCAGCGCGCCGGACGTGGTGGTGGTGGACACGCGCAATGACTATGAGGTCGAGATCGGCACTTTTGCCGGAGCGCTGGATCCGCGCATCAAGACCTTCTCAGAGTTGCCCGCATGGACGGCGCAAGCACCCGACCTGCAAGCGCGCGACGGCAAAAAACCCCGGGTGGCCATGTTTTGCACCGGTGGCATCCGTTGCGAAAAATCTACGGCCCTGCTGCGTGCACAGGGCTTTGATGAGGTTTACCACCTGGAAGGCGGCATTCTGAAATACTTGGAAACCGTGCCACCGCAAGAAAGCCTGTGGCAAGGCGAGTGCTTTGTGTTTGACGAGCGCGTGTCGGTGGGACACGGCCTGCTCCCAGGCGAACACCAGCTTTGCCGTTGCTGCCGCCAGCCGCTACCGGACGGGGCACTGCAGTCCCCCGAATACGAGCCGGGCGTGAGCTGCCCGCGCTGCTTCAGTGTGAGCACGCCGGAGCAAAAAGACAGTGCCCGCGAGCGCCAGCGACAGTGGTTGCTGGCCAAGGCACGGTCGCAAACGCATATTGGTCGTGTGGCTGGCGAAGGCAATGCAGCGGGGTAAGTACTGCGGGGAGCACGAAGTAATGAAAGCAAAAACGTTTGAACCCTTTGCCCAGTTAAAGGAACCACCTTATTACGCCGTCATTTTTTCGTCACTGCGAACGCCGCAGGACAAGGGGTATGGCGTCATGGCCGATCGTATGGTCGAACTGGCTGCCGAACAGCCCGGCTATTTGGGTCTAGAAAGCGCGCGCGACGCCGCAGGTTTTGGAATTACGGTGTCGTACTGGACGTCCATGGAGTCCATTTCGGATTGGAAAAAAAACGCTGAACACCAAGTCGCCCAAGAAACGGGACGGCGTGATTGGTATGCACACTATGAACTCCGAATTGCCAGAGTAGAACGTGCCTATTCGAAACCGTGAAGATGGTGCAGGCTTACGAACGACAAGGTAATGGCGCAATGAAAAAAATGTTGATAGCGCTCACTTTGCTCGCTGGCACCGCCTGGGCGGACTGGGTGCAAATAGGTGAGACGGATGAGGGCAGCTTCCATATCGACCCAGCGACTGTGCTGCGGGTTGGACCCGTGCGCCAGGTGTGGGAGCTGCTGAATTTGAAGCTACGCGATGAAGGCGGAGAAATGTCGCGCCGCACGCGGGTTGCCTACGACTGTGCGCAAGGCCGCACCAAGGTGCTATCGACCAGCACCTATTGGGAGCCCATGGCCTCGGGCCAAGCGCTGCTTTCGGTCACTCGCGAAGGTCTGTGGAAAGAAGTCCCCGCTGGCACCGTTTACGAAACTGCATTCAAACGGGTCTGCGCGCCTTAGGCACCGCACTGCGCTTTCGATGACCCCCGCTAAAGCCCTTCCACTCACCCTGCCCGTCCTGTATTCCTTTCGCCGCTGCCCCTACGCCATGCGGGCGCGGCTGGCGTTGTTGGTGTCGGGCCAGGCGGTGGAGCACCGAGAGGTGGAGCTCAAAAACAAGCCTACCGAGATGCTGCGTGTGTCCCCAAAAGCCACGGTACCCGTGTTGGAGTTCCCCGACGGCCTGGTGCTCGAGGAAAGCCTGGACATCATGCGCTGGGCCTTGGACCGTCAAGACCCTGAAGCATGGCTGCCTGCAGATACTGCAAGCAGTTCCTACCTTGAATCCCTGATTGCGGCCAACGATGGCGACTTTAAATACCACTTGGACCGCTACAAATACCCGCACCGCTATGGCCTCGTCGACGGCATTGCGCACCGAGACTTGGCGCGAGCATTTCTAGAGAATTTGCAGCACCGACTTGCGCGTACTTGCTTTTTGAACGGCGCTCACTTCGGGCTGGCCGATGCGGCAATTGCGCCTTTTGTTCGCCAGTTTGCGCACACCGACAAGGCCTGGTTTGCTGCACAGCCCTGGAGCCAGCTGGTGCAGTGGTTGGCCGACTTCGAGGCGTCCCCTCGTTTTGCCAGGGTGATGGAAAAACACCCAGTCTGGCCGGGTGTTGGTCAGGGAAAGCGCTAGACGCGCAGAGACTTAGGCGAGCCGCGCCTTGGCGCTTGCGTATTCGCGCTTGAGCTGGGCCACAAAGTCGCCCGCGCTTTGGATCTTGTCGATCGCGCCAATGCCTTGGCCGCAGCCCCAAATGTCTTTCCAGGCTTTGCTCTTGTCGCCGCCAAAGTTCATTTTGCTGGGGTCGCTCTCGGGCAGGTTGTGCGGGTCCATGCCTGCGTTGACGATGCTGGGCGCCAGGTAGTTGCCGTGCACACCGGTGAACAGGTTGCTGTAGACGATGTCGTCTGAGTTGCTGCTCACAATGCACTCTTTGTATTCCTGGGCCGCACGGGCCTCTTCCGTGGCAATGAAGGCGGAGCCGATATAGGCAAAGTCCGCACCCATGGCTTGCGCAGCCAGCACCGCACCGCCGGAGGCAATGGAGCCGCTCAGTGCCAAGGGGCCGTCAAACCATTGGCGGATTTCTTGAATCAAAGCAAACGGGCTCTTCTCGCCCGCGTGGCCACCGGCACCTGCAGCCACTGCAATCAGGCCGTCGGCGCCCTTCTCAATGGCTTTGTGGGCGTGCTTGTTGTTGATCACGTCGTGCAGCACCACACCGCCATAGGAATGCGCGGCTTCGTTGATTTCTTCGCGTGCACCCAGGCTGGTGATGATGATGGGCACTTTGTACTTCACGCACATGGCCATGTCGTGCTCAAGGCGGTCATTGCTCTTGTGCACGATTTGGTTGATGGCAAAGGGGGCCGCCGGTTTGTCGGGATGCGCTTTGTTGTAGGCGGCCAAGGTTTCGGTGATTTCAATCAGCCAATCTTCGAGCTGCTCGGCGGGCCGGGCGTTGAGCGCGGGCATAGAGCCTACGACGCCCGCGATGCACTGGGCAATCACGAGTTTGGGAGTGCTGATGATGAACAGCGGTGAGCCGATCACCGGAAAAGGCAAATGTGCGAGGGCTGCAGGAAGTTTGGACATAAGCAATGGGGAGTGAAGCAAAAATTAAAACGCGTCCAGCGCCAGCGCCGTCACGCTGTCGGCACCATCGACGATGCTGTCGCGCAGGCCCTGGGCCTTGGTCAGTATATGGTCGGCATAAAAACGCGCTGTCACCACTTTGGCCTGCATAAATGCAGCGTCTTTGGCCTCGGCCAATTCTTTTTGCGCCACCAGCAAAGCGCGGCCCATTTGCCAACCTGCCATCACGTTGCCGGCCAGCATCAGGTAGGGCACGCTGCCTGAGAACACGGCGTTGGGGCTGGCCTTGGTGTTACCGGCTACGAAGTCGATAACTTCCACCAAGGCAGCGCGGGCAGCATCCAGGCGGTTGGCCACCGCGATGGCATCTGGCGTGCCGCTGGCGCGCAAATCGGCCACGGTCACAGCAATTTGCGCGGCAATGCCTTTGGCGGCCTGGCCACCGTCGCGCGAGGTTTTGCGCCCCACCAAGTCGTTGGCCTGAATGGCAGTGGTGCCTTCGTAGATGGTCAAAATTTTGGCGTCGCGGTAGTACTGGGCCACACCGGTTTCTTCGATAAAGCCCATGCCGCCATGCACCTGCACGGCCATCGAGGTGACCTCCAGGCTCATCTCGGTGCTGTAACCCTTGACCAAAGGCACCATGAATTCGTAAAAGGTTTGGTGCTCTTTGCGAGTCGCTGCATCAGGGTGGTGGTGCGCGACGTCAAAGGCAGACGCCGCCACACTGGCCAAGGCACGGCAGCCCTGCACATAGGCGCGCATGGTCATGAGCATGCGGCGCACATCGGGGTGGTGAATGATGGGCGCGCTGGTGTTCATGGAGCCGTCCACCGGACGGCTTTGCACACGCTCGCGCGCAAAGCTGGCGGCCTTTTGGTACGCGCGCTCGGCAATCGCGATGCCCTGCACGCCCACGCCGTAGCGTGCGGCGTTCATCATGATGAACATGTATTCCAGGCCCCGGTTTTCCTGGCCCACCAGGTACCCCACAGCGCCGCCGTGGTCGCCATATTGCAAGACAGCCGTGGCGCTGGCCTTGATGCCCATCTTGTGTTCGATGCTGACGCAGTGCACATCGTTGCGCGCGCCCAGCGATCCATCCGCCTTCACAAGGAATTTGGGCACGACAAAGAGGCTGATGCCCTTGACGCCTTCAGGCGCACCTTGCACGCGGGCCAACACGAGGTGGACGATGTTGTCCGCCATGTCGTGCTCGCCCCAGGTGATGTAAATCTTGGTACCGAACACCTTGTAGGTGCCGTCGGGCTGCGGCTCGGCGCGGGTACGGACCATGGCCAAATCGCTGCCCGCTTGGGGCTCGGTCAGGTTCATGGTACCGGTCCATTCACCGCTGACCAGCTTTTCGAGGTAAGTGGCTTTGAGCTCGTCCGACCCTGCCGTAAGCAGCGCCTCAATGGCACCATCGCTGAGCAAGGGGCACAACGCAAAGCTCATGTTGGCGGAGTTTTGCATCTCGCCACAGACCGAACCAATGGTTTTGGGCAGACCCTGACCGCCAAATGCAGTGGGGTGCTGCAAGCCCTGCCAGCCGCCTTCAGCAAACTGCTTAAAGGCTTCCTTAAAGCCAGGCGTTGCCGTGACCACGCCGTCTTTCCAGCTGGTAGGGTTTTGGTCGCCCGCCCAGTTCAAAGGGGACAAAACGCCTTCGTTGAACTTGGCCGCCTCTTCCAGCACGGCCTGGGCAGTGTCCAGGTCTGCGTCCTCAAAACCAGGCAATTGGGCAATCTGGTCGATGCGGGCCAGGTGCTCGATGTTGAACAGCATGTCTTTGACGGGGGCGATGTAGCTCATGGCGGACTTCCAAAGGAGAACAGAGAAAACGTAAGGGCAGTGCCACTGCGGGCACAAAAAAGGCACCGCGCAGGGTGCCTTTTCAGGATCAGATCAGAGTGCGGCTACAAGGTCGGGAACAGCGACAAACAAGTCCGCTTCCAGCCCGTAATCGGCCACGCTGAAGATGGGCGCCTCGGCGTCTTTGTTGATCGCAACAATCACTTTGCTGTCCTTCATACCAGCCAAGTGCTGAATCGCGCCGCTGATGCCGCAGGCCACGTACAGCTGGGGCGCAACGATCTTGCCGGTTTGACCGACTTGCCAGTCGTTGGGCGCATAACCCGCGTCCACTGCAGCGCGGCTTGCGCCCATGGCGGCTCCGAGCTTGTCGGCCAGAGGCGTCATGACTTCCATGAATTTTTCGCTCGAACCCAAAGCACGGCCACCCGAGACAATGATCTTGGCTGCAGTCAGCTCCGGGCGGTCGTTGCGGGCAATCTCGGAACCCAGGAACTGCACATCGGCGCTCGCGCCAGCGGCTCCCGGGGTGTCCACACTGGCGCTGCCGCCGGTGCTGGCCGCTGCGTCAAAACCGGTGGTACGCACGGTGATCACTTTGATCGCATCGGTGCTTTGCACGGTGGCAATCGCATTGCCCGCGTAAATGGGGCGCTCAAAGGTGTCGGGGCTGTCGACCTTGGTGATGTCCGAGATTTGTGCGACATCGAGCTTGGCTGCCACGCGGGGGGCAATGTTCTTGCCAAACGCGGTGGCGGGGAACAGCAGGTGGCTGTAACCGGAAGCAATGGCCACCACTTGGGCGCCGATGTTTTCAGCCAGGCCGTGGCCAAAGCCAGCGCCTTCCACGTGGATGACTTTGGATACGCCTGCGATCTGCGCCGCAGCGGCGGCGGCAGCGCCAGCGTTGTGGCCAGCGACCAACACATGCACGTCACCGCCGCATTGGGCGGCAGCGGTCACGGTGTTCAGGGTGGAGGGCTTGATGCTGCTGTTGTCGTGTTCAGCAATAACGAGAGAGCTCATGGCTTATTTCCTTTGAATCTTGTGGCGCGGTGCGGATTAGATGACCTTGGCGTCGTTGCGCAGTTTGTCGACCAAAGTGGCCACGTCGGCTACTTTGATACCGGCGCTGCGGGCTGCGGGCTCTACCACTTTGAGGGTTTTGATGCGCGATGTCACATCCACACCCAGGTCGGCAGGGCTGACGGTGTCGAGCTGCTTCTTCTTGGCCTTCATGATGTTGGGCAAGGTCACGTAACGGGGCTCGTTCAAACGCAAGTCGGTGGTGATGATGGCGGGCAGGGTCAGGCTCAGGGTTTCGGAGCCGCCGTCGACCTCACGGGTCACTTGGGCTTTGCCGTCCGCAACTTCGACCTTGCTGGCGAACGTGGCTTGGGGGCGGTCGCACAGGGCCGCCAGCATTTGGCCGGTTTGGTTGCAGTCGTCGTCAATGGCTTGCTTGCCCAGAATCACCAGACCGGGCTGCTCTTTGTCCATCAGGGCTTTGAGCAATTTGGCCACGGCCAAGGGTTGGAGTTCTTCAGCGGTCTCGACCAGGATGGCGCGGTCGGCGCCGATGGCCATGGCGGTGCGCAGGGTCTCGGAGCACTGGGCCACACCGCAGGACACCGCGATGACTTCGGTGGCCACGCCTTTTTCGCGCAGGCGAACCGCCTCTTCAATGGCGATCTCGTCGAAGGGGTTCATGCTCATCTTGACGTTGGCGATATCGACGCCGCTGCCGTCAGATTTGACGCGCACTTTGACGTTGTAATCCACCACGCGTTTCACCGGTACCAAAACTTTCATATCGACCACTCCAAAGATTAAAAAATAGGCACTTCAGCGCCGCAGAACCTTACGTGCACGTCAATCCGCGATTCTAGGCGACCCGCTCATTGCCGAGGGAAAAAGCAGCATGGAAACAAAATAGAACGATCGTGCTTTTTTGTGATTGTAGCGGCCTTCAGGGCTTGGCTGCTGTAGGGCGGCGACTGCGCTTGTAGTAGGCGCGACAGCCCCCTTGGGCGGACTTAGGCGGGGCTTGTTGAAAACTGCAGTACGCCGTCAGCCAAGGGCCGAAAGCGCAAGTCCATCAGGTCGCGCAGGTAGTTCTGGTTCAGCCGCCAAGGCGCGCTGCTGCCCTGCACCGGAAACTGGTCCAGCGAGCGCTGGATGTACCCCGAGCTGAAGTCCACCCAAGGCTGGGCCTGCACACCCCTCGCAGGCAGGGCGGGCATGCACACCTGGCTGCCAGTGCGCTGCATGTGGCGCAACACGCGGCAGACAAAAGCACCCGTGAGATCGCTTTTGAGCGTCCAGGATGCGTTGGTATAGCCCACGACATAAGCCATATTGGGCACGCCCGACAGCATCATGCCCTTGTAGCTCATGGTCGTGGCGATATCCACCGGTTTGCCATCGACGCGAATCGCCATGCCGCCAAAGCCCAACAAATCCAGGCCAGTGGCCGTCACCACCACATCCGCTGGCAGCAAAGCACCCGACCCGAGTCGGATGCCAAGCGGCTCAAAGCCCGCCACCGTGTCGGTGACCACGTCGGCACGACCGCCACGAATGGCCGCGAACAAATCTCCGTCAGGCACGAGGCACAGGCGCTGGTCCCAGGGCTTGTAGCGGGGGTTGAAGTGGGTTGTCACATCAAAGGCGGTGGGCAAGGCCTGCGCTGCGGCTTTGACAATGCCCGCTTTGAACTGCTCCGGCCGCCGCTTGGCCAGATGAAAGAACAGCAGGCCCAGCAGCACATTCTTCCAACGCGTGAGCGCATAGGCCAGGCGCGCAGGCAGCAGCCGACGCAGACCGTTGGCCACAAGGTCGCTGCGCGGCCGTGCCACCACATAGGTGGGCGAGCGCTGCAGCATGGTGACGTGCGCGGCGTCTTGTGCCATGGCGGGCACCAGTGTCATGGCCGTCGCCCCGCTACCGATGACCACCACGCGCTTGCCCCGGTAGTTCAGATCCTGCGGCCAGTCCTGCGGATGCACCATGCGCCCGGCAAACTGCTCTTGCCCGGCAAAGCTGGGCGTGTAGCCATGGGCGTAGTTGTAGTAGCCGCTGCACATCAGCAAGAAGCTGCAGGTCATGGTCACAGGCGCGGCGCGTGCACCGGTCTGCACGGTAATCGTCCACCGCGATTGCGCACTGGACCACGCCGCATCCAACACCCGGTGCTCGTAGCGAATGTGGGGCAGCAGCCCATGCTCATGCGCCGTGTCTTGGATGTACTGCAAGATGGATGCGCCATCGGCAATCGCCTCCCCGGCCTTCCACGGCTTGAAGCTGTAACCCAGGGTGTACATATCGGAGTCAGAGCGCACGCCGGGATAGCGAAACAAATCCCAGGTGCCACCCAGGCGTTGGCGACCTTCCAATATCGCAAAGCTTTGGCCAGGGCAACGCTGGCGCAAATGCACCGCGCTGCCAATGCCGGAGAGGCCTGCGCCCACGATCAGGGTGTCGAAATGTTCAGTGCTCATGCGGCAAATATCCGCGCAAGGCGGCCCATAGAACACCAATAAAAGTCGCGCTCCCAGCCCACACTGGGAAACACCACCCCTTGCGTCAAACCGCCGCTGCGCACGCGTGCGCGCTCCTGGCCGGTTTCGATATCGAGCACCGCTACTTCTTCGCCCAAGCGCCGGTAGTCGTTGACCACCAATTCACCGCTGCTTGGATACTGCAGCAAATGGCTGGCCGCGCCGAATGGCGCTTTGCGCCACAGCGGCGCCAGGCTTTGGTCGTCTTGAATGCGCCAGGCGCAGAGCACGCTGTTGGCCGAGTCAAACCCGACCACGATGCGCCGCTGCACGTCCACCAGGGGCGGATTGGTGATGCTGCCGCCGCGCAGGCCACTCACCTCGAGCGCAGCATGGTCGGCGGCATCGGCCAGGGAGACGCGCAACAAGCGGTTGGGCGTTTGGCGCACTCCCGCTCCGCGCATAGTGATGCGGTAGCGGTGCAAGCCGTTGTCCATGAACCAGGCGTTGTGGCCGTCAATCACGGCGTCCCAGCCGTAGCTTTGGTGGGTGTTGCCCACGTAGTCCCACGACCAATCCGCGTCACGCCGCAAGGTCTGTGCAGCTTCATCCCAGTGGTAGCGAAAAATACGGCGCACGCCGACCACGTAGACCGTGTTGCCGACCGCGCTCAAGCGTGCGATAGAGGGCTCCGGGCAGACGATGTCTGCACAGGCCGGGCGCAGCGACTCTGCGTCGAGCACGGTCAGCGTGGCTGCGATGGTGTCAGAGAGATTCTTGGTGACGATGCGCCCGTTGTCCAAAATCACAAAGGAGTTGTAGGCCAGGTTCAGCGGCAAGGCAAACGAGGCCTTCAGGCCGCAGGCCCGGTCCAGGCGGTGCGCATAGCGCCCGTAGACCACGTAAATATCACCATTGCGGTGAATGGCCATGCCGCCCGGCCACATAGGGCCGCCGGGCAGGCGCTTGGAGCTTTGGCGGGTTTGCAAAGAATGCGGGTCTATGCGCTCCACGCACGACGTGGTGGCCAGGCCGAGATTGGATCGCAGGGCCGAGTGCGTCAACAGATAGACCTCTCCGGGATCGCCCAAGACCGTCATGGTCGAGAGCACCGTGTCACGCGTGGTGCAGCGCAGGCCCTCACCGGGCTGCAAAGAAAGCGCGGAACCTTCTGGCGCCCGCTGCATACGCGCAGGCCCCCCATCCTCGCCCGGCCAGGGGCTGGCGTAGTAGCCCCGCATTCCGGTCATGCGCGACGACGGCGCAGTCGCCACCAGACCACCAGACCGACCATTGCGAGCAAAACGGCAGCCGCCTGTTTGCCGAACACCGGAATCCAGTACCGCGAGATGCTGTTGATAAATACTTGCCTCTGCGGGCTGTAGCCATCCGGCATGGGCAAGACCTGGTTGGCTTGTTCGTACTTGGCGTAATCGGCCTGCATGCTTTGAAATTCTTGCGGCATGCGCTCGCGCAAGTCCAGCGTTTCACCGGGGTCGGCGCTCAGGTCATACAAGTGCCACTGTCCATCGCCCAAGGGCTGCATATTGCGCACCAACTTGAGGCTGCCTCGGAACAAGGCCGCGTTGCCCGAGAGCTCGTAACCCAAAGGCTGATCAGCGCCTCGAACCGCCTGGGCACTGCCTTGCAACAAAGGCAGCAAGCTCTTACCGGTCAGGGCTTCAATCGCTGCGCCTTGGTAACTGAGGCCCGGGGCAGGAACGTGGGCCAGCTCCAGAAGCGTGGGCGTGATGTCTGTCACATGGGTCAGTGCGTGCTGCACCTGATTGCTCTGGCGCACCGGTGGCCCGGAGATCAACATCGGCGTACGGATACCGCCCTCCCCCGACCAGAATTTGTAGGTGTACAAAGGCGAGGCTGATGCGCTCGCCCAGCCAGGACCCGGGATGCCGTAGGTGCCCTTGGCTCCCAGTGATTCAGTGTCTTGCTTGTAATTGAATGCAAGCCAGGGTTGCGCTTCGTGGTAATCCGAGCCTTCCGCACCGTTGTCCGACAAAAACACAAACACCGTGTTCTCGTATTGGCCGCTTTCTTTCAGGCGGTTCACCAAGCGCCCTACATGGAAATCCATGGCCTCGGCCATCGCGGCGTAGACCTCCATCTCACGCTCCATGTGCAATCGGTCTTTTTCCGACAAAGCGTTCCAATCGCCGGTGGTGGACATGGTGGTCAGCCGGGTGCTGGCAGGCACCAGACCCAGCGCAATCGCCCTGGCCAGGCGCTGTTGGCGCAACACGGTCCAGCCTTCGCGGTAGCGCCCTTTGTATTTGTCAATAAAAGATTGGGGCGCTTGTACCGGCACATGGTTGGCCTGAAAGCCAACGTAGGCAAAAAAAGGCTGCTGCTTGCGGGTATCCGCATCGATATAGCCCAGCATGCGGTCTACAAAATACTCCGAGGAATAGAACTCGGCAGGCATCTTGGCGGGCTGACCGTCCTCGAACCAGTAGACCTGCGGCAGGTGCGGCAAGTACTGTTTGGCGGGCTCCCAATTGTCCGAGCCGGTATCGCCTTGCACAATGGATTTGTCAAACCCCCGGCGGTTGGGCAGGTTGTAGGGCTCGGATCCGACATTCCATTTGCCAGCAACATACGTGCGGTAACCACTGTCTTGCAGCAAGGAAGCCACGGTGACCACGTTGTGGTTCAAAGAGCCCTGGTAGCCGGGTTTGCCCAGATGATCAGTGGGCATGGCTTCGCGCAAATTGCCGACGCCATTGCGGTGGTTGTCCACCCCGGTCAACAACATGGAGCGGGTGGGCGAGCAGGAGGCGGCGACGTGGAAGTTGGAAAAGCGCATGCCGCGCTTGGCCAGCGCGTCCAGGTTGGGCGTCGAAATTTCACCCCCAAAGGCACCCAGGTCAGAGAAGCCCCAATCGTCGGCCACCAGCACCACGATGTTGGGGCGCGTCGATGCCACTGCCGATGCCGTGGCGGCTGGGCTCGCATGCGCTGCACCCCATCCCAACACAGCGAGCGCCGAACTCAGAAAGCCGGCAACGGCCCTGTCGATTCTTCTCATAGGTCTCCTCGTTCTATAGCGCCAAGGGTTGATATTTGCATCAACCATACACACGTGTATGCTGGCATTTATGATAGCACGCACCCCGAAAATTACGATTTAGTATCGAGGTTGAACGACAATCTTTACATTGCCTCCACAACACGCCCCATGGTATCTGCCCCCACCTCGCCCAAGAAGCAACCAAGCACACGTGCTTCACCCCGCCTGAACCAAGATGTCTGGCTTGACGCCGCATTTGCTGCCGCTGTTGAACATGGCTTTGACGGCGTGCGGGTGCTGGCTTTGGCGGATACGCTGGGCGTGACGCGGGGGAGTTTTTACTGGCACTTCAAAGACCATGCGGCGCTCATCACTGCCCTGCTGGAGCGCTGGCTGGCGCGCGAGGCCGAAGGCAATCGGCGCTTAGAAGACACCGTCACCGAAGACCCGGTGCAAGACCTTGAACTGCTGCTGGACGCGGCCTTGGCCCATGGTGGCGAGGACTTGAGCAATATGCGCTTCGAATTGGCGCTGCGCGGCCTGGGTCGGCGCGATGCGGCGGTAGCAGCCATGCTGCTTAAAGTGGACCAAGCCCGCCTCGCATTGTTCGCCAAGAAGTTTGCGCGCATTACACCTGACCCCAAAGCCGCGCGGGAACTGGCCACTTTGTTTTACCTCACCATCGTGGGCAGCTTTCAGGCGCTGAGCCGGCCGCAGGCGGCGCATCCCACCAAGCAGTACCTGACCGACATCATTGGCCGCTATCTGGTCAAACCGCAAGCCCGCTGACGCACAAGAGCTCGCGCGTACGGCGCTGATCAGGGCCCTGGCGCCACCAAGGCCGTGCGAAAACCGAGGTGGCTCACAGCCAGATCGTCGTCCTGCGCTTGCCGCGCGCCTGCACGGTAGCGCATGCAGTAGTTGGGTGCACACAAGAACGAGCCGCCTTTGATGACGTGTTGCCCCAGGGCAAAAGCACCGGGCGGACGCACACTGCTGGGGCCCGGATCCACATCACCTTCCGGTACAAGTACCGTGTGGTTGGCGGTGTAGACATCGCGCGTGAGCTCCCAAGCGTTGCCAATCATGTCAAACAGACCCAGCGCATTGGGCTGGAAGCAGCCGACCGGCGCCAGCCCTACAAATCCGTCGTCGGCTGAATTGGCCACAGGAAACAGGCCTTGCCAGGTATTGGCCTGGCGTGGTTGTTCGTGCGCAGGGGCGGCTTGTGAGCTAGCCCCACGCGCCGCCCATTCCCATTGGGCTTCGGAGGGAATCACTGCGCCCTTCCAGCGGGCATAGGCCTGGGCGTCTTCGATCGTGACGTTCACCACCGCGAATGCACCACGTCCTTCGATGCTGGTTTGCGGGCCGCCGGGGTGGCGCCAATCGGCGCCCGGCACATAACGCCACCACTGGGTGGGGCTGCCCTGACCCGACACACTGGTCGGGCTGATAAACACCACTGCGCCTGGCAAGCGCATGTCGGCCGGCAACTCCGGATGCCGCGAGGCATCAACTGCACGCTCTGCAACCGTGCGGTAGCCCGTCGCCTGCACAAAAGCCGCGAATTGGTCGTTGGTCACTTCGGTGCGGTCCATCCAAAAGCCGTTCACCTTGACCGGGCGCACCGGCATTTCTTCGGCATAGACCGAGTCACCCAGCGACAGCGTTCCACCAGGCACCCACACCATGCCGGGGTGGGGACTGCCTGCCGCCTGCGGCGGTAGTGCGCACACCCGCCGCTCTTGTTGGTGCAATTGCTCAGTGCGGCGCGCGGCCCACCACAAAGCGGCGCCCGCCACCAGCACGGCTGCAAGCAGGAACAGCGCCCCGCGCCGCCACGTGGCCGTCATGCGGCTAGTTGTACCAGTAGGTGTATTCGTCACCCGGTGCCTCGGGCTGGTCCAGCGTCTTGTCGATGCTGATGGGCATCGCGATAAAGGACGACCAGCGGGACGGCGGCATATCGGCGTGGTGGGCTGCCAGCTCGGCTTTGAGCTCAGCCAACTTTTGGGGCTCACGCTCGGCCAGATTCACCTTCTCTGTCGGATCGGTGGCCAGGTTGAAAAGCCAGTCTTTGCGCGGCAGCTCCGAGGCAATCAGCTTCCATGCGCCATGGCGTACCGCGCGGTAAGGGCCATCGCGCCAGAACAAGCTGCGTTGTGCTTGTACTTGCGGCTTGGCGCTCAAATAGGGAAGCAAATTCACGCCATCAATCACACGGTCGGTGGGCATTTTTCCGCCCGCTGCGGCCACCATGGTCGGCATCATGTCGATGTTGGTGACGGGCTGGGCATATTGGGTTCCCGCAGCAATATGACCGGGCCACTTCGCCACGTAGGGCACGCGCAAGCCGCCTTCAAAGAAGGTGAGTTTCCAGCCCCGGTAGGGTTGGTTGACATCCCGCAGGCCGGTGTAGCCCGGCGCGCCGTTGTCACTGGCAAAAATCACCAGCGTGTTTTGATCGAGGCTATCGTCTTTGAGCGCTTGGAGTACGCGACCCACGCTGCGATCGACGGATCGCACCATGGCGGCATACACCCGCTCGCGGTGGTTGGTAATGTGCGGCAGCGCGTCGTAATCCTCTTTGCTGGCTTGCAATGGCGTGTGCACGCCCCAGTGCGCCAGATACAGGAAGAAGGGCTGGTTCTTGTTGCGGTGGATGGCGGTGACGGCCTCATCGGTGAAGTAGTCGGTCAGGTATTTATTGGGCTCAAACCAATGCCCCGCGTTGTAGCTCACACCAAAGCGCATGTTGGGCCACAGAAATTTGTCGATGGGGTCGAAGTCCTGCTTGGAGTTCACCACGCGCGGATCGTTCTGCGGCAGGTAGAGCCCGCTTTCCATGAACAGGCTTTCGTCAAAACCTTGGTTGCCGGGGCGCATTTCGGGCGTGCTGCCCAGGTGCCACTTGCCGATGTGCAGCGTGTGGTAGCCGCGCTCTTTGAGCGCCTTGGCCATGGTGATTTCGGTGGGCGGCATGCCCAGATCATTGAAATCTTTGGCGCCCTTGGCAGCCTCCTTGTCAATCATGACTTTCCGGCTTCGGTTGGGGTCAGCATACAACTCCCCAGCCACACGGGCCATGGCGCCTGGCGTGGGTGTGAATTCCACACCAAAGCGCCAGGGATAGCGCCCGGTCAGCAACGCCGCCCGTGACACGGTGCAGACCGCACTGCCCGCATAACCTTGGTCAAAGCGCACACCCTCTTTCGCAATCGAGTCGATGTTGGGAGTCGGCACGCCTTGGGCTGCGCGGCCGCCGCCGCCAGCGGTGATGTCGTTGATGCCCAGGTCGTCGGCCAGAATAAAAATGATGTTGGGCGCACGCTCAGCGACTGAAGCCGCAGCCGTCTGCGGACCTTGAACCCAGGGTGTTTCTTGGTAGGCATCGCGGGGATGGCGAATGTCGGTGTACCAGCCCAGCGAATACTGCAGCACGTAAATCCGGTTGGCATACGCCAAGGCGCTGAGCGCGATCAGGCCTAGCAGCGCCAGACCCCATTTATGTCGGGTTTTCATATTTTTTGTCTCCTCGTTGGGGCTGGGTGTGCCGGTGTCTAG
>CANBQX010000028.1 GCA_947371775.1 Comamonadaceae bacterium | reverse complement strand
CAGATTGGCGCCGGTGGAGTCGTGCGGGCTGACCGATTTGCGGCGGGACAATTCCCAGGTGCGGGCGCTGTAGCGGAAGGGTTTGCTGGTCAGCGCACCCACCGGGCAAATGTCAATCATGTTGCCGGAGAGTTCGGAGTCAATGGTTTGACCCAGAAAGGTTTCGATTTCGGAGTGTTCACCCCGGTTGGACATGCCCAACTCCATGACACCGGCGACTTCCTGTCCAAAGCGCACGCAGCGGGTGCAATGGATGCAACGGCTCATCTCCTGCATGCTAATAAGCGGTCCGACGTCTTTCACGGCCACGACCCGTTTTTCTTCGGCGTAGCGCGAACCGGAACCACCGTAGCCCACGGCCAGATCTTGCAACTGGCACTCACCGCCCTGGTCGCAAATCGGGCAGTCCAGCGGGTGGTTGATCAGCAGAAACTCCATCACCGACTGCTGGGCCTTGATCGCCTTGTCGGACTTGGTGCGCACGACCATGCCTTGGGTCACGGGTGTGGCGCAGGCCGGCATGGGCTTGGGTGCTTTTTCAATATCCACCAGGCACATGCGGCAGTTGGCGGCAATGCTGAGCTTCTTGTGGTAGCAGAAGTGAGGGATGTAGGTGCCCGCCTTCTCGGCTGCATGCATGACCATGCTGCCTTCCACGATTTCTACTTTTTTGCCGTCGAGTTCGATTTCAACCATGGTGTGATACCAATCAAACGTAAGCGCCGACCACGCAGGTCTTGTGCTCTACGTGGTAAACAAATTCATCGCGGAAGTGCTTGAGCATGCCGCGCACCGGCATCGCCGCCGCGTCGCCCAGCGCACAAATAGTGCGGCCCATGATGTCACCCGCCACGCTGTCGAGCATGTCCAGATCGCTGGCACGGCCCTGGCCGTTTTCAATGCGGTCCACCATGCGCCACAGCCAGCCCGTGCCTTCGCGGCAAGGTGTGCATTGGCCACAGGACTCGTGGGAATAGAAGTAAGACAAGCGTTGCAGTGCCTTGACCATGCAGCGCGAGTCGTCCATCACGATGACCGCACCCGAACCGAGCATGGAGCCGGCCTTGGCGATGGAGTCGTAGTCCATGGTGACGTCCATCATGATGCTGGCAGGCAACACGGGGGCCGAGGAGCCGCCGGGAATCACTGCTTTGAGTTGACGCCCGGTGCGGACACCGCCTGCCAGCTCCAGCAACGTAGAGAAAGGCGTGCCCATGGGGATCTCGTAGTTGCCGGGGCGTTCCACGTCGCCGCTGACCGAGAAGATTTTGGTGCCACCGTTGTTGGGCTTGCCGCAGGCCAGGTAGGCCGCGCCGCCGTTGCGAATAATCCAAGGGACGGCCGCAAAGGTTTCGGTGTTGTTGATGGTGGTGGGCTTGCCGTACAAACCAAAGCTTGCAGGAAACGGTGGCTTGAAGCGCGGCTGGCCTTTTTTGCCTTCCAAAGACTCCAGCAAGGCCGTTTCTTCGCCGCAAATATAGGCGCCAAACCCGTGGCTGGCGTGCAGTTCAAAACTGAAGCTGCTGCCCATGATGTTGGCGCCCAACAAGCCCGCCGCGCGGGCTTGTTCCAAAGCTTCTTCAAAACGCTCGTAGGTTTGGAAGATCTCACCGTGGATGTAGTTGTAGCCCACGTTGATGCCCATGGCGAAGGCGGCAATGGCCATGCCTTCAATCACCGCATGGGGATTGAACTGCATGATGTCGCGGTCTTTGCAGGTTCCGGGCTCACCTTCGTCCGAGTTGCACACCAGGTACTTTTGGCCAGGGAACTGGCGGGGCATAAAGCTCCACTTCAGTCCGGTGGGAAAACCCGCACCGCCGCGGCCACGCAAGCCCGACTCTTTCACCGTTGCGATGACCTGGTCCTGGGTCAGACCTTCGCCACCGTCTTTGCCCAATATTTTGCGCAGTGCCGCATAGCCGCCACGCGCAATGTAGGCATCCAAGCCCCAATTGGATCCATCCAGGTCCGCCATGATTTGCGGTTGGATATGGCGTCCGTGGAAGGACGACTCCAAGCCCGTAGCCTGGAATTGGGAAAGCAGTTGATGCACGCTCACAGACCGCCCTCCGACGCCTTCAGGCCTTCAATCAATTGGTCCAATTTGTCGTTGCTCATAAAGCTGCACATGGTGCGGTCGTTGACCAGCAAAACGGGCGCATCGGCACACGCACCCTGGCATTCGCTGGGCTGCAGGGTGATCAGTCCGTCGGCCGTGGTTTGGCCTGCATGGATGCCCAATGTGTGCTCCAGGTGCGCCAAGGCCTGCGCGCCACCGCGCAACTGGCAGGGCAAATTGGTACAGACATTGAGTTTGTACTTGCCCACCGGCTTTTGGTTGTACATGTTGTAGAAGGTGGTGACTTCGTGCACCGCCATGAGCGCCATGCCCAGGTGATCGGCCACCACGCGCTCGCTCTCTGGGCTGACCCAACCCAGCTCTTGCTGCACGATGGACAGGCATGCCATCACAGCAGACTGTTTCTGGTCTGCGGGAAATTTGGCAACTTCGCGGTCGAAGCGCGCTTTGGTGGCATCCGAGATCATCGGTCAATCTCTCCAAAAACAATGTCCATGGTGCCAATAATGGACACCGCATCGGCAATCATGTGGCCCTTGGCCATCTCATTGAGACCCGCCAAATGGGCGAAGCCCGGCGGACGAATCTTCAGACGGTAGGGCTTGTTGGCACCGTCACTGACGATGTAAATGCCAAACTCCCCTTTGGGATGCTCAACCGCCGCATAGGCCTGGCCCTCGGGCACGTGGAAGCCTTCGGTGAACAGCTTGAAGTGGTGAATCAAGCCTTCCATGTTGTTCTTCATTTCCTCGCGCGAGGGCGGCGCCACCTTGTGGTTGTCGGTAATCACCGGGCCGGGGTTGGCTTGGAGCCACTCCACGCACTGGGCGATGATGCGGTTGGACTGCTTCATCTCTTCCATGCGCACCAGGTAGCGGTCATACACGTCGCCGGTTTTGCCCACGGGAATGTCAAAGTCCAGTTGGGAATACACGTCATAGGGCTGCTTTTTGCGCAGGTCCCAGGCGATACCGGAGCCGCGCAACATCGGGCCGGTGAAGCCCATGTTCAGAGCGCGCTCGGGGGTGACGATGCCAATGTTGACGGTACGCTGCTTCCAGATGCGGTTTTCTGTGAGCAGCGTGTGGTACTCGTCCAGACACGCGGGAAAGCGTTGGGTGAAGTCGCCAATAAAGTCCAGCAAGGAGCCTTGGCGGTTTTTGTTCAGATCGGCCACACCCTTGGCATTGCGCACGCGGCTTGCTTTGAACTGCGGCATGGTGTCCGGCAAATCACGGTACACGCCGCCGGGACGGAAATAAGCGGCGTGCATGCGCGCGCCGCTGGCGGCTTCGTACATGTCAAACAGGTCTTCACGCTCGCGGAAGGTGTAAATCAAAATCGTGGAGCTGCCGCAGTCGTTGCCGTGCGAACCCAACCACATCAGGTGGTTCAAGAGGCGGGTAATCTCGGCAAACATCACGCGGATGTACTGCGCACGCACGGGCACCTCGATGCCCAGGAGCTTCTCAATGGCCAGGCAGTAGGCGTGCTCATTGCACATCATGGACACGTAGTCGAGCCGGTCCATGTACGGCAATGCCTGCAAATAGGTCTTGGTTTCCGCCAATTTTTCGGTGGCGCGGTGCAGCAAGCCAATGTGCGGATCCGCGCGTTGGATGACCTCGCCGTCGAGCTCGAGCACCAGGCGCAAAACGCCGTGCGCCGCAGGATGCTGCGGTCCAAAGTTCAGGGTGTAATTTTTGATTTCAGCCATGCGAGCCTCTGCTTAATGCAGGCCTCCGTATTTGTCTTCGCGAACGATGCGTGGCGTGATTTCACGCGTCTCGATCGTGACCGGCTGGTAAATGACGCGCGCCTGCTCGGCGTCGTAGCGCATTTCCACATGGCCAGTGGTCGGAAAATCTTTGCGAAACGGGTGGCCGATAAAACCGTAGTCGGTCAGGATGCGACGCAGGTCTTCATGGCCCTCAAAGACCACGCCAAACAGGTCAAAGGCCTCGCGCTCAAACCAATTGGCCGAATTCCAGATGTCGTTGATCGACTCCACGACAGGCATGTCGTCATCAGGCGCAAACACTTGTAGACGCAGGCGCTGGTTCAAACTGATGGACAGCAGGTGTACAACCACGCAGTAGCGGGAAGCTTCCTGGGCTGCCCCTTGGTAGTCGGAGTAGTCCACGGCGCACAGATCGACCATTTGCTCAAACTGGCAACCGGGAGCGTCCCGCAATATCAGCGCCGCAGCGTGGTAGTCGCGAGCGGCCACTTGAACGGTCACCTCGCCAAGCGCGATGGTGATGTGCTTCACTTTGTCGCCCAGCGCTTGTGTCACTGCGTCCCGGGTAGCTTCAGGACGAACCGAATATTCAGTCATGGTGTTCAAGCCCGTGCAATGGTTTCAGTGCGGCGGATTTTTTGCTGCAGTTGCAAAATTCCGTAGACCAAGGCCTCGGCGGTGGGCGGGCAACCTGGCACATAAACATCCACCGGCACGATGCGGTCACAACCACGCACCACCGAGTAACTGTAGTGGTAGTAGCCGCCGCCGTTGGCGCAAGATCCCATGCTGATGACCCAACGCGGCTCTGACATTTGGTCATACACCTTGCGCAGAGCGGGAGCCATCTTGTTGCACAAGGTACCGGCCACAATCATCAAATCTGACTGGCGTGGGCTGGCGCGGAACACCTCGGAGCCAAACCGGCTGAGGTCATAGCGTGCGGCGGCCGCGTGCATCATTTCCACCGCACAGCACGCCAAGCCAAAGGTCATTGGCCAGATCGAGCCCGTTTTGGCCCAGTTCACCACCGAGTCGTAGCTCGTGGTGACAAATCCTTCGTTCAAGACGCCTTCAATCATGCTTTCACTCCCAATCCAGGGCGCCTTTTTTCCACTCGTAGGCAAAGCCCACAACCAGAATGGCCAGAAAAACCATTACCGACCAGAAGCCCGTAGGGCCGATTTCCTTGAGCGAAACGGCCCAAGGGAACAGAAATGCGATTTCCAGGTCGAACAAGATAAACAGAATGGCCACCAGGTAGTAGCGCACGTCAAACTTCATGCGGGCGTCTTCAAACGCCTCAAAGCCGCACTCGTAAGGGGAGTTTTTTGCCGCATCGGGACGGTTGGGCCCCAGGATGTAGCCCAGAACCTGGGGGATGATGCCGACAGCCACGCCGACCAGGATGAACATCAGGACGGGAAGGTATTGATCTAAGCGCATCACTAAATTCTGGTCACCGTTGCTTGCCCCAAACCTACAAAAAGAGGGTTGGCGCATGAATTGTTTGGTGCCGTCGGCGAGACTCGAACTCGCAAAGCTTTCGCCACTACCACCTCAAGATAGCGTGTCTACCAATTTCACCACGACGGCGGTGTTAGCCAGGTTACCAGCGGCGCGTTTAGGCTCCGCAGCGATCTGGATAGCCTCCGAGTTTACCCTTATTTGGCCTTCAAATCGTTCTCCACCCGCCAATTTTGCGCTCCTTCGCGCGCGCGGCGCCATGGATAATCAGGCACCGCCATGCCACCCTGCTTGACTCTTTTGCGGCAAACAGAATCACACCATGACCCTTCTCGTAACCGGCGGAGCCGGCTTTATTGGCAGCAATTTCGTCCTGGATTGGCTTGCTGCCGCCGATGAAGCCATCGTGAACCTGGACAAGCTGACCTATGCTGGCAATGTGCACAACCTGGCGTCCCTCCAAGGCAACCAGCGTCACATTTTCGTCCATGGCGATATCGGTGACACGGCTCTGTTAGGGGCCTTGCTGGCAAAGCACCGACCGCGGGCCGTCATCAATTTTGCGGCCGAGAGCCACGTCGACCGATCCATTCTCGGGCCCGGCGCATTCATCGAGACCAATATCGTTGGCACTTTTGCGCTTTTGGAACAAATTCGGGCTTATTGGGGCTCCCTTGCGCAGGGTGAAAAGTCGAAGTTCCGATTGCTGCACGTGTCTACTGACGAGGTCTATGGGTCGCTCGGAGCACAAGACTCCGCCTTTACCGAAGAGCACCGCTACGAGCCCAACAGCCCCTACAGTGCCAGCAAGGCGGCCAGCGACCACCTGGTGCGGGCTTACCACCACACGTATGGCCTGCCGGTCTTGACGACCCATTGCTCGAACAACTACGGGCCACTGCATTTCCCGGAAAAACTTATTCCGTTGATGATTGTGAACGCGCAGGCAGGCAAGCCGCTTCCGGTCTACGGTGACGGACAACAAATTCGGGACTGGCTGTATGTGAAAGACCACTGCAGCGCCATTCGCGCCGTGTTAGAACGGGGACAAGTGGGTGAAACGTACAACGTGGGCGGTTGGAATGAAAAGCCCAATCTGGAGATCGTGCACAGTGTCTGCGACCTGCTAGACGAACTCAAGCCCCGTGCCGATGGGGTGTCCTACCGCCAGCAGATCACTTATGTCACCGACCGACCGGGGCACGACCGACGCTACGCGATCGACGCCAGCAAAATCGAGCGTGACCTTGGCTGGAAGCCTGTTGAAACGTTCGAGACAGGCATTCGAAAGACGGTGCAGTGGTATTTGGACCATCCCGATTGGGTTGCCCAAGTTCAAAGCGGCGCCTACCGGGAATGGGTGGCCACGCAGTACGGGCAGGCCTGACGCATGGGTTCGACGTTGAAAATATTGCTCCTGGGGTGCAACGGCCAGGTGGGTTGGCAGCTTCAGCGTAGCCTTTCGGTGCTGGGCGACGTTGTCGCGTTGGGCTCCGCATCGCAGGCGGATTCTGAAGGTTTTTGTGGCGATTTGAGCAATTTGGAGGCGCTGACGCTAACGATTCGACGGGTAGCGCCCGACGTCATCGTGAATGCAGCCGCTTACACAGCGGTGGACCGCGCCGAAAGTGAGCCAGACCTGGCCCATCGAATCAATGCCCTGGCGCCAGGCCGCTTGGCCCTGGAGGCCGAGCGCCTGGGGGCCTGGTTGGTTCACTATTCCACGGACTATGTCTTCGATGGCAGCGGCACTGTGCCTTGGCGGGAGGACGATCCCTGCGCCCCGCTGAACACTTACGGTCGCAGCAAGTTGGAGGGAGAACTGGCTGTGCGGACCTACCCCCGGCACCTGATTTTTCGCACCAGTTGGGTGTACAGCGCGCGGGGCGCCAACTTTGCGAAAACCGTGCTGCGCCTGGCAGCCGAACGCGAGACTTTGAGCGTCATTGACGACCAGGTCGGCGCCCCCACGTCCGCCGAATTACTGGCTGATGTCACAGCCCACGCTCTACGCATGGCCCTGACCCGACCGGAGTTGGCCGGCACTTACCACTGCGTGGCGGCTGGACAAACGAGTTGGCACGCCTATGCCCGCTATGTGCTAACCGAGGCTTCTGTCTTGGGAGCAACACTGCAGTGTGGCGCCGAGGAGGTTCAGGCAATTTCCAACGCCAGCTACCCGACTGTCGCACACCGCCCACTGAACTCCCGCCTGAATACCGAAAAACTGCAATTGGCATTTTCATTACACTTGCCACAATGGCAAATAGGTGTCAGGCGAATGCTGCAAGAAATTTTAGGAGCCCCCCCGGCATGAGCACAGAACGTACGGTAGAGCGCAAAGGAATCATATTGGCGGGAGGGTCGGGAACCAGGCTTTACCCTGCCACGCAGGTGGTGAGCAAGCAACTGCTGCCCATTTACGACAAACCCATGATTTATTACCCTCTGAGCACCCTGTTGCTGGCCGGTATCCGAGAAATATTGGTCATTTCTACGCCCCAGGACACGCCTCGTTTTGAACAACTGCTGGGAGATGGCAGCCAATGGGGCCTGACCTTGTCCTATGTCGTGCAGCCCAGCCCGGACGGACTGGCGCAGGCCTTTTTAATTGGCGACGCTTTTTTGGACGGTGCACCCAGCGCCCTAATCTTGGGCGATAACATCTTTTATGGCCACGATTTTGCCGGCCTGCTTCAGTCCGCACGCAAGCAATCGGTCGGTGCCACGGTGTTCGCCTATGCCGTGCAAGACCCAGAGCGCTATGGCGTTGTCGAATTTGACGCGGAGGGCCGCGCCATCAGTCTGGAAGAAAAACCGGCTGTGCCCAAATCGCGCTATGCGGTGACCGGTCTGTACTTTTACGATTCGCAAGTCGTGGAGCTTGCCAAAATGGTCAAACCGTCCCACCGCGGCGAACTTGAAATTACCGACCTGAATCGACTCTATCTGGAGCGCGGGCAATTGGATGTCAAGACCATGGGCCGTGGTTATGCGTGGCTTGACACCGGCACCCATGAATCAATGCTCGAAGCCAGCCAATTCATTCACACGATTGAAAACCGCCAAGGCCTCAAAGTTGCTGCGCCTGAGGAAATCGCCTGGCGCAGTGGCTGGATTGACAACGCGCAACTGCAGCGTTTGGCCAATCCTCTGGCCAAATCGGGGTACGGCCAGTATTTGCTGCGACTGCTCGCCGAAAAGGTGTATTCATGAAAGCGACGCCGACGGCCATTGCGGATGTCTTGCTGATCGAGCCGCGTATCTTTGGAGATGCGCGTGGCTATTTCTTTGAAAGCTACAACGCGCGGGCATTTGCAGCCGCGACTGGAGTCGCTCCTAACTTTGTTCAGGATAACCATTCCAAGTCTGGACAGGGTGTGCTGCGCGGACTGCATTACCAGGAACAATTTCCACAGGGCAAGCTGGTACGTGTGGTGGCTGGTGAGGTATTTGATGTGGCAGTGGACATTCGACCCCAATCACCTACCTATGGCCAATGGGTCGGTGAATTTCTCTCTGCGGCCAATCAGAAACAACTCTGGATTCCGCCAGGACTGGCACACGGTTTTTTGGTGACATCGCAATCTGCTGAATTTTTATACAAAACAACGGAGTACTATGCTCCCCAATTTGAGCAATGCATTGCATGGGATGATGCGGACCTCAATATCACATGGCCTTTGGAAGGTATTGCTCCTATCATTTCAGCCAAGGATGCGCGCGGCGCACGTTTTTCGACACTATGAATCATCTTGACCCGTCCATTTTCGAAACTTCTTCCGCAAACCTCTCCGGTATTGGTCGCGCATTGGTGCTGGCCGGGAATTTAGACCAGAAAACTGCCGAAACGATTTTTACAAAAGCCCACGCGCAAAACAAAAGTTTTGTATCGGAGTTGGTCGACTCAGGTGCCGTCTCATCATTTGCACTGGCACATACCCTTTCCAAGGCCTTTATTTCACCCTTGGTTGACCTTGATGCGATCCATATTGAAAAACTCCCCACAAATTTATTAGACGAAAAAATATGCCGCGACTACCAGTTGTTGCCTCTTGCCAAACGCAATAACACTTTAGTAATCGCAACCGCCGATCCATCTAATCGCGAAGCAGCGGAAAAAATTAAATTTGCCACGCAATTTGCAGTGGAATGGATCGTGGTGGAGTTCGATAAGCTGATGAAGCTCAGCATAGATCGATTTACTGAGGAATCTGAAAATTTCTCTACTGCATTTTTGAATAGTGATTTTGACGACAAAGGCCTAGAATTTGAAAATGAGTCGACAACAAATGAAGCCCATCAAGACAGTGAAATTGATGACGCACCCGTTGTTCGATTTATCAGAAAAATGTTATTTGATGCATACTCGATGGGAGCCTCGGACTTGCATTTTGAGCCCTATGAATTCTCCTACAGAGTACGCTTTCGAGTTGATGGTGAATTGAAAGAAATTGCCACTCCTCCCATCAGCATCAAGGAGAAGCTTGCAGCTCGGATTAAAGTTATTTCACGCATTGACATTTCTGAAAAGCGTCTGCCGCAAGACGGACGCATGAAGATGAAAATGAGCGCAAAAAAGGTCATTGATTTTCGAGTAAGCACCTTGCCCACCTTATTTGGCGAGAAGATCGTCGTTCGTATTCTTGACCCCAGCAGCGCGCAGCTGGGTATTGACGCCTTGGGTTATGACGAGGCGGAAAAAACACATCTGCTCAAGGCCATCCACCGTCCGTATGGAATGGTACTGATGACCGGCCCTACAGGTTCTGGCAAGACAGTTTCTCTGTATACCTGTCTGAATATACTGAATCAGCCCGGGGTGAATATTGCAACCGCCGAAGATCCCTCTGAAATTAATTTGCCAGGGGTCAATCAAGTCAACGTCAATGAAAAGGCAGGGTTAACTTTTTCGGTTGCCTTGAAGTCGTTCCTTCGTCAAGATCCAGACATCATCATGGTGGGGGAAATTCGAGACCTGGAAACGGCAGATATATCCATTAAGGCAGCTCAAACAGGCCACATGGTGATGTCGACTTTGCACACCAATGATGCACCATCGACGATCATTCGCCTTCGCAATATGGGTGTCGCACCCTTTAACATCGCATCCAGCGTGGTTTTGGTAACTGCACAACGCCTGGCACGACGACTTTGTCCCAAATGCAAAGAGCCCGTCGATTTGCCACAACAATCACTGTTGGACGCTGGTTATAAATTGGCAGACCTAGATGGAGGATGGAAGCCATTCCGTCCTGTCGGATGCGGTAATTGCAGCAATGGATACAGGGGCCGCGTGGGCATCTACCAGGTGATGCCGGTCAGCGAAGAAATTCAACGAATCATATTGCGCGACGGATCTTCCATAGATATTGCGGAACAAGCGGAACGCGAGGGCGTTCGTTCTTTGCGTGCATCCGGACTGCATAAGGTCAAATTGGGCTTGACGTCTATTGAAGAAGTTATGGCAGTTACCAACGAATAATAAATGAGTTAAAGGGGGCGCTATGGCAACCACTAAGAAGGTCCAACAGTTAAGGCGTCAAAGCGCCAAGGCTGAATCTATATTCGAATGGAAGGGACGTGACCGCAATGGGCGTGCTGTTTCAGGCGAAACCCGCGCCGAATCGGATACCGTGGTTCGAACCACGTTGCGTCGACAGGGTATTACCTCGATTCAAATTAAAAAACGCCGCATGGGCTGGGGGCAATCTATTAAAGCCAAAGAGATTGCCACTTTCACCCGGCAGTTAGCGGCGATGATGAAGGCAGGTGTTCCCTTGCTCCAGTCGTTTGACATTGTGGGGCAGGGTGTTCCCAATCCGAGTCTCACCAAATTAATCAATGACCTGCGCATTGATATTGAAACAGGCTCATCGATGAGCGCGGCTTTTCGCAAATACCCCAAGCAGTTTAGTCCCTTGTATTGCAATTTAGTGGCCGCCGGCGAAACTGCGGGTATGCTGGACACACTACTTGATCGGCTGGCCATTTACTTAGAAAAAACCGAGGCCATCAAATCCAAAATCAAGTCTGCCCTGATGTATCCGATCAGCGTGCTCATTGTTGCGTTTGGTGTACTCACGGTGATCATGCTCTGGGTCATCCCATCATTCAAGCAAGTATTCGCTTCATTTGGAGGCGAACTTCCCGCGCCGACCCTGGTTGTCATCGCCGTGAGTGAGTTTTTCATTCAATATTGGTTTGTGATCTTTGGCAGTTTGTTCGGAGGACTGTTTTTATTTTTTCGAGCCCTGAGGACCAGCACGCATCTGCAATCGCTGATGGACCGTCTGCTGCTTCGGGTGCCTGTTTTTGGGCCCCTGGTTCGAAAATCCAGCATCGCACGCTGGACACGCACCCTGGCGACCATGTTTGCGGCGGGGGTGCCCTTGGTGGAAGCACTGGACTCCGTGGGCGGCGCCGCTGGTAATGCGGAATATGCGCAAGGCACCATCGGCATACGACAGCAAGTATCCATCGGTGTCTCGCTAACAACGGCAATGACACAATCCAAGCTCTTCCCTTCCATGGTGTTGCAGATGTGCGCCATCGGTGAGGAATCTGGCTCCATCGACTATATGCTGGGCAAGGCAGCGGACTTTTTCGAAGCAGAGGTCGATGACATGGTTGCCGGGATTTCGAGTTTGATGGAGCCCATCATCATTGTGATACTGGGGTCCATCATCGGCGGCATTGTGGTGGCCATGTATTTGCCGATTTTCAAATTGGGACAAAGCGTTTGACCTCGCCTGATCTGTTTTCAGAAATGTTGTTTGGGGGGATTGCGGGCTTGCTCATTGGCAGCTTCTTGAATGTGGTGATTTACCGCTTACCCAAGATGCTGGAGCGACAGTGGGCACGGGACTACCAGCAATGGGCAGGAACGACCGAAGTTCCAGCACCAGCCTTCAACTTGTGGACACCGGCGTCCCACTGCCCATCCTGCGCGGCTCCCGTTCGCTGGCACCACAATATTCCGGTACTCAGTTACCTTGCGCTGCGCGGACGCTGTTCTCAGTGCGCTGCCCCGATTAGCCGCAAATACCCTCTCGTTGAGCTCGCAACTGCAGGGGTTTTCGCCCTTTGCGTAGCCCGATGGGGTTGGACGCCCGCAGCCGCCCTGTGGTGCACCTTTTCAGCGGCTCTGCTGGCGCTTGCCATGATTGACTGGGAAACCACCCTGCTGCCCGACGTGATTGTTCTGCCGCTCCTCTGGTTGGGGCTGATTGCTGCCGATTTTCATGGGATCCAAACGTCTCTGCCGGACGCTTTGTGGGGTGCTGTCGGAGGCTACTTGTCGCTGTGGTCGGTCTATTGGGCCTTTAAGCTGGCGACCGGCAAAGAAGGCATGGGCTTCGGCGATTTCAAGCTCCTGGCTTGTCTGGGGGCCTGGTTCGGCTGGCAAATGCTGATTCCGCTGATCCTGCTGTCTTCGGTGGTCGGTACCGTCGTAGGCCTCGCGCTGAAATTACGTGGCGAACTTCGCGAAGGCGGCTACATGCCTTTTGGGCCCTTTCTGGCGGGTGCCGGTTTCTTGTGCCTGGCGGTCAGCCCTCCATTTATTTTGACCCGTTTGGGCTTATGAGCAGCCAAAGTTTTCGAATCGGTATCAGTGGCGGCATTGGCAGCGGAAAAAGCACGGTCTGCCAGCTGTTTGCTCGCAAAGGTGCCCCGGTGATCGACCTCGACGCCATATCGCGGGCCTGCACCGCACCGGGCGGACGGGCCATCCCTGCGGTGCAGGCCACTTTTGGCGCGGAATTTATCGACGACACGGGGGCGATGGATCGCACCAAAATGCGGGACTTGGTGTTCAGCGAACCGCTGGCTCGTTCGCGGTTGGAAGCCATCGTGCACCCCTTGATCGCTGTCGAAGTGGCCCGTTTGACGGAAAACGCCCAGCAACAAGGTGTGGCTTGCATCGTGTTTGATATTCCCCTGCTGGTGGAATCGGCCCATTGGCGTACCAGCCTGGACCGGGTGGTGATCGTGGACTGCACGGTGGAAACCCAGATTCAGCGCGTTCAGGCGCGCAGCGGCCTGAGTGAATCCGAGGTTCTCAACATCATCCAGGCGCAGAGCAGCCGCTCACAGCGCCTCCAGGCAGCCGACGCGGTCATTTTTAACGAGGGCAAGAACTTGTTAGAGATCGAAGGCGAGTTGAGAATATTGGGGGCGCAGTTCGGGCTATGATCCTGCCACTGGAAAATTGCGCGTGATCCTTTACGAATACCCGTTTAACGAAAAAATTCGCACGTACCTGCGTTTGGAGCAGCTGTTCGAGCGTCTTTTCGCCCTGATCGACCGAACCTCTGAGCTCGATCACCATTTCGCACTCATCACCTTGTTCGAAATTTTGAGCGTCAGCGCGCGTGCCGAGCTCAAAACCGATGCGCTCAAAGACCTGGAGCGCCAGCGTCAAATCATGAGCAATTTCCGAGGCAACCCCGACATCGCCGCGGATGTCCTCGAAAAAATGATTGACCAAATCAGCGTCTGCCTTGCAGAGCTTAACCAGGCGCCCAACAAACTGGGGCGCGTGCTGGAGGAAAACGACTGGCTTAAAAGTGTGCGCAGCCGAACCAGCATCCCTGGCGGAACCGGAAACTTTGACCTGCCCGCCTACTACGCGTGGCAGCACCATCCGTCTGAGCAGCGTCGCAGTGATTTGTGCAAATGGGTTGAGACTTTTCTCCCCATGTCCAATGCGATCAAAGTTCTGTTGGGTTTGCTGCGGGACTCCGGCTCGCCCCAAAAAATCGTGGCCATGGGCGGTCAGTTTCAGCAAAACCTGCCGCAGGGCCGTGCATTTCAACTGCTGCGCCTATCGATAAACCCGACCTTGGGCGCCATTCCCGAAATCAGCGCCAACCGGCTGGTGGCATCGATTCGTTTTGTGCACCAATCGGTCTACGACCGCGTGCAGGCCAACACGGCGGACATCGCCTTCGAACTGACACTTTGCTCATAAGCGCAGCGCTGGCAATGGCTTCGAACGTTGAGAAGATTGTGAAGTGTCCAGGTTGCCAAGGCCCCAGCCTGTATGCGCCCTCAAACGTCTACCGCCCGTTTTGCAGCGCGCGTTGCAAAGAAGGCGATTTGGGTGCCTGGGCGACTGAAGAGTTTCGCCTGCCCGCCGTAGACAAGCCTGACGATATGCAACTCGAGCACGGGCCCATCCACTAGTCCCGTCTGCGCTAAGGCGCTTGAGCGCCCGCCTCCTCTGCCAGCCACTCCAATACCGGCACCGTTCCCGGCAGCACAGGGTGCACCTTGACTGGCAAGGTTTCCCACTGGGCCGACTGCGCCTCGCGCATCTGCAATTCACCCTCCCACGCAGTGACCTTGAAGAAGTGCAAGCGCACCAGCGCATGCGGATAGTCGATTACCTCCACTTTCCACGGCGTGGCGCTGCGCACTTCAATGCCAATTTCTTCGCGCAACTCCCGGCACAGGGCGTCATAGGTGGATTCGCCCTGCTCTACTTTGCCGCCGGGAAATTCCCAATAGCCCGCGTAAGGCTTGCCCGAGGGCCGCGAGGTCAGCAGGAATTCGCCATTGCTTTGAATCAATACCCCGACGGCCACCTGCACCTGGGCGCGATTGGCATCCCCTTGGCGCGCGCGCTCAGGGTCTGCCACCCGCACCGGCGCACTCATGGATGGGCGCCAGCTCCGGCGGCGTGGCGGCCTGCGAAGTCTTTGGCAAATTGCCATGCAACACGCCCGCTGCGGGAGCCGCGCTCCAGGGCCCACACCAAGGCTTCGGGCCGCGCCTGGGCGATCTGCGTCGCGGGGACGTCCAGCGCCTGCAACCACTGCGCCACGATCGCCAAGTATTCGTCCTGGGTAAAGGGATAAAAGCTGACCCACAATCCGAACCGCTCCGACAAGGAGATTTTCTCCTCCACGCCCTCGCCAGGATGGACCTCGCCGCTGTCCGTGTGGGTGTAGGTGAGGTTCTCGGCCATGTACTCGGGTAGCAAATGGCGCCGGTTGCTGGTGGCGTAGATCAAGACGTTGGCCGATGTCGCCGACACCGAGCCATCGAGCACCGACTTGAGCGCTTTGTAGCCCGGCTCGCCTTGGTCAAAACTCAGGTCATCGCAAAAAATCAAAAACTTTTCAGGCCGCTGCGAGACGATGTCCACGATGTCGGGCAGGTCCACCAGGTCTTCTTTGTCCACCTCAATCAGCCGCAGGCCTTGGGGGGCATAGGTGTTCAAACACGCCCGCACCAGCGATGACTTGCCGGTGCCGCGCGCGCCGGTCAGCAGCACGTTGTTCGCCGTTTGACCGCTCACAAATTGCGCGGTATTGCGGGCAATTTTTTCTTTCTGCACGTCAATTTCGAGCAAGTCGTCCAGGCGCATCGCGCCCACCTGCCGCACCGGAACCAAATAGCCCTGGCCCGACACCCGCTTGCGGTACAAAAACGCGATGGAACTGTTCCAGTCCGGTTGCGCAATGTCCTGGCGCAAGGCAGACTCCACCCGTTCCATGAACTGCACAGCACGCGCCAGAAACGGGGCGAAATCGTTGGCGGTCATAGGCTCAGGACCGGTAGTCGGCGTTGATGGTGACGTAATCGTGGCTCAAGTCACACGTCCACACCGTATGGCTGGCAGAGCCCCGTCCCAAGTCCACGCGCACGGTGATTTCGCTTTGGCGCATCACACGCTGGCCATCGGCCTCTTGGTAAGCTGGATTGCGACCACCCTGGGTGGCGACATGCACGTCGTCCAGAAACAGCTCGATGCCGCTTTGGTTCAAATCCTCAATGCCCGCATAGCCCACGGCGGCCAAAATGCGACCCAGATTCGGGTCACTGGCGAAAAATGCCGTCTTCACCAAGGGCGAATGGGCAATCGCATAGGCCACTTTGCTGCATTCCTGCACCGTGGCACCGCCATCGACCTGCACGGTGATGAATTTGGTCGCCCCTTCGCCGTCGCGCACGATGGCATGCGCCAGCTGCTTCGCCACCGCCAGCAGGGCCTCGAACAAGGCCTGGCCCTGCGGGCTGCTCAGCGAGTCAATGCGCGCATGACCGGCCTGGTGCGTGGCCACCACGACCAGCGAATCATTGGTCGAGGTATCGCCATCGACCGTCACGCAGTTGAATGATTGCTGCGCCAAGGCCAGGGCCAAAGGCTGCATCAAGTCGGGGTGCACACAGGCGTCGGTGGCGATAAAGCCCAGCATGGTCGCCATATTGGGCCGGATCATGCCCGCGCCTTTGCTAATGCCGGTGACGCTGACGGTTGTGCCGTCGATCTGCACCTGCCGACCGAAGGCCTTGGGCACCGTGTCCGTGGTCATGATGCCCTCGGCCGCATCCAGCCAGGCGTCAGCACGGGCCGCAGCAATCGCACGGTCCAGCGCGGCAATGATGCGCTCGCTGGGCAGCGGCTCCATGATCACACCGGTCGAGAACGGCAGCACCTGCTGGGCCGCCACACCCAGACGCGCCGAGAGTGCGTCACAGGTCGCGCGGGCACGGGCCAGGCCATCGGCGCCGGTGCCTGCATTGGCGTTGCCCGTATTGATCACCATGGCGCGAATTTCTGCACCCTGCGCCAGGTTGTGCTGGCAAATTTGCACGGGGGCGGCGCAAAAGCGGTTGGTCGTAAACACGCCACCGACGCTGCTACCTGCGTCCAGCAAGAAAACCGAGACGTCTTTGCGTCCCTGCTTGCGCACACCGGCCTCCACCACACCGATGCGCAGACCGGCGATGGGGAACAAGGTGGCCGCGTCGGGAGCAGGCAAATTCACAGGCATAAGAACTCCTCAGGCCAGCTTACCGTGGCATTGCTTGTATTTTTTTCCACTGCCGCAGGGGCAGGGTTCATTGCGTCCCACGCGGGCAAACAAAGAAGCATCGGCTGTTTGCGCCGCAGGGCTTGCGTCGGTCGTTTGCGCCTCGCCGGTCTCGGTGGGCGCGGTGTAAGTGATGTTGCTGATGTTCTCGCCACGCGACTCCATCACCTGGGCTGCCTCGTCGAGCTGTTCGCTGGACTGGATGCGCACCGTCATCAGGGTTTGCGTGACTTCGTTTTTCACGGCGTCGAGCATTTGGCCAAACAACTCAAACGCTTCGCGCTTGTATTCCTGCTTGGGCTGCTTTTGGGCATAGCCGCGCAAATGGATGCCCTTGCGCAGGTAGTCCAATGAGCTGAGGTGGTCGC
>CANBQX010000027.1 GCA_947371775.1 Comamonadaceae bacterium | reverse complement strand
ACTGGTTGATATACATATCCGGCACCACCGGCCCGTCCACCTTGTAAAAGGTGTGCGGCCCCTGCTGCCAGCTCTCCACTGCCTGCCCGTGGCTGGCCCAGAAGTCCGATGGCAGGGCCAAGGCACCGGAGTAGAGCAAATCGCCGTCTTCCAGCGTCTTGTCGTTTTTGTAGTCGTCGGTGTTCAGGCCCAGCGCCCGCGCCTTGACCCGCATATTGATGTCTTTGGACACCAGCACCACTTCGCGCTCGGGGTATTTTTTGCGCAGTGCGGCGACCACACCCAGAATTTGGTTGTCGGCCTTGCCCTGGGGCAGGCTGGTGGGCAGGCTGTAGTCCAGCGGCAAGGTCTGGAACATCAGTTTGCCCTTGGCTTCGCGCTGGCCGGTGCTGTTGAGTTCAAAGCCTTGCGCGATGTCGGCACCGGGTGCCCCGGCAAGCGCATCGAGCGTGCGGCTGGTTTGGCGCGCATTGCGGGCCACCTCGGTCATGCCCTTTTTGTGTCCATCGAGCTCTTCAAGCACGATCATGGGCAAGAAGATGTCATGTTCTTCGAAGCGGAACAGGCACATCGGGTCGTGCATCAACACATTGGTATCCAGCACAAACAGCTTGGCCGGACCGGTTCGTGCGCTTTTGCGACTGCGCGAGGCGCTGCTGACCGGCGTTGCAGGCTTGGACGCTGGCGGGGTCGTGACCGCTGGGACCGGTGCCGGAGCGACGGGCGCGCGCTTGATGGTTTCCACTTGCACGGCCACTTGCTGGCCTGCGTCTTTGCTCAGCAATGAAGCTTGGCGGCTTGGTGTGGCGCGTCCCGCCGCTGCTCGCTCCACAGGAGCAGAGGATTGCACTGGCAATTCTTCGGCCGGGGCACGGCGGCTTTGGCGTCCAGATTTCGGGGTTCCTTCAAAAGCCGCAGGGGAGAGTCGATCGGCACGTTTGGTCGGCGCAGAAGGCAGGGGCATGGAGTAGGGCTCGTAAAAGTGGAGTTAGCAAAAAAAGCCAGTCGAAACAAAAAAGGCCACCCTGGATACAAGGCAGCCTTTAGTGGGCGAAATTCGTGAAAATCAATGTCATGCAAACATTATGCATGAGCAAAAAGACGCCGCCGAGTCAGATCGGTGCGCCTTTTGGCTGTGTCAGGCCGTCTCGCTCAGGGCGCGTACGGCGTTCAAAACCTCTTCGACATGACCCGGAACTTTCAGGCCACGCCACTCTTCTTTGACCAAGCCATCGGCGCCGATCAAAAAGGTGCTGCGCTCAATGCCTTTGACCTTTTTGCCGTACATGATCTTGTTTTTGACCACGCCAAACATGTGGCACATTTTTTCTTCGGTGTCAGCAATGAGTTCAAAGGGCAGCTCTAGCTTGGTTTTGAATTCATCGTGCGACTTCATGTTGTCGCGTGAAACACCAAAAACATGGGCTCCGGCTTCAACGAAGTCTTGGTAGTGGTCACGAAACTGCATCGCTTCGGTGGTGCAGCCAGGCGTGTTGTCCTTGGGGTAGAAAAACAGAACCAGGGTTTGCCCGGAATGCGAACTGTTGGTCACACGCACGCCACCGGTGGCGTTGGCTTCAAATTCGGGAAGGGGCTTGTTGACAACGATCGCCATGGGGTATTCAATCTCTCGTGCTGGATGTGTCAGTCAAGTTGGAGAGCAACACTGTGTGTGCTTCGATCGCTCCCAACGTCAATCCCGGATTTTACTCTGAAATCCGAACAAGCCTTGCGTTGCCGCTTGCGTGGCTGGCCTCAGACCAACAGGGCTGCTGCCACTTTGCGGCCTTCACCTGCCAAGAAGTTGTACGTCCTGCAGGCTGCATGCGTGTCCATGGTTTCCACGCCAATGCGTTTCGCGTACAAGGCCGCCAGCCACTGTGGATTGGGAAAACGCACGCGGGGTCCGCTGCCAAAGAGCACCAATTCAATGTCCCAAGCCAGCAAGGATTCGAAGTCAATTGCCTGGAGGGACTCAAAGTCGGCAACGGGCCAGTCCAAGCGATGCCCTGCGCTGCTGATGAGCAGGCTGTTGCGAGACTCCTCCCCATTGACGGCCACCCAGCCCTGGCCATAGCCCGTGATGGTGGGGCCTTGCATGCGGTCAGCTTGGAGTTTCATGGGGTGCGGTAAGCAGTCAAGAGGAGGGGGAACGCGCAAAACACGCGAAGAACTGTGGTCAAATTATAGGTTTCGCACCAAGCGACACGCCCCCGGAGGGACTTTGAAACCCATATACAAATCTGCCAAGCTGGCTAACGTCTGCTACGACATTCGCGGCCCCATCATGGACCGCGCGCGCCAGATGGAGGAAGAAGGGCAAAAAATCATCAAGCTCAATATCGGCAATCTGGCGGTATTTGGCTTCGACGCGCCCGAAGAAATACAGCAGGACATGATCCGCAACCTGCCCAATTCGGCCGGGTATTCCGATAGCAAAGGTATTTTTGCTGCCCGCAAGGCGGTGATGCACGAAACCCAAAAACAGGGCATCCGTGGCGTCACCTTGGATGATATTTACCTGGGCAATGGTGCGAGCGAGTTGATCGTGATGGCCACCAACGGTTTGTTGGACGATGGCGACGAGATGCTCCTGCCCGCGCCGGACTATCCGCTGTGGACTGCGGCGGCCAGTCTTTCGGGCGGAACACCGGTGCACTATGTGTGCGACGAGGCCAACGGCTGGATGCCCAAGCTGGACGACATCCGCGCCAAGATCACATCCCGCACCAAGGCGATTGTGGTGATCAACCCCAACAATCCGACCGGTGCTTTGTATTCCGAAGATTTGTTGCGCGGCATTGTCGATATTGCGCGCACCCATAGCCTGGTGATTTTTGCCGACGAGGTCTACGACAAAGTGCTGTACGACGGCGCAAAGCACACGGCGATTGGGTCGCTCAGCGACGATGTGCTCACGCTCACCTTCAACTCACTGTCCAAAAGCTACCGGTCGTGTGGCTACCGGGCCGGTTGGATGGTGGTGTCGGGCGACAAGCGACCGGCCAAGGACTACATCGAGGGCTTGAACATGCTCTCCAACATGCGCTTGTGCGCCAATGTGCCGGGCCAATACGCCATCCAAACCGCTTTGGGTGGATACCAAAGTATCGACGACTTGGTCTGCGAGGGCGGGCGCCTGCGCCGCCAACGTGATTTGGCCTATGACTTGATCACCGCGATTCCGGGCGTGACCTGCGTCAAGCCCAGCGCCGCGCTGTACATGTTTCCACGCCTGGATCCGACCGTGTACCCGATTGCCGATGACCAAGCATTCTTCTTGGAACTGTTGCAGGAAACCCGCGTGATGCTGGTGCAGGGCACCGGTTTCAACTGGGCTGAGCCCGACCATTTCCGCATTGTTTTTTTGCCGCACGAAGACGATTTGCGCGAGGCCATTGGCCGCGTCGCCAAGTTTTTGGAAGCCTATCGCAAGCGGCACAGCAACTAGCGCGCTGCGGGGCACGTGAGCATGGCCCGACGCTGGAATTGCAAACTGATTTATCGAAAGAAACGTATATGAAACCGATTCAAGTGGGGCTGCTGGGCATAGGCGTGGTGGGCTCGGGCACCTTCAATGTGCTCAAGCGCAACCAAGGCGAAATTGAACGCCGCGCAGGTCGCGCCATAGAAATCACCATGGTGGCTGATTTGGACACTGAGCGCGCACGTGCGGCGGTGGGGCCCGACGTGACGGTCGTGGGTGACGCCCGCGCCGTGATCGCCAACAAAGACATCGATATCGTCATTGAGCTGATCGGCGGATATGGCATTGCCAAAACGCTGGTGCTCGAAGCCATTGCCGCAGGCAAGCATGTGGTGACGGCCAACAAGGCGCTGCTGGCGGTGCACGGAACCGAAATTTTTGCGGCCGCGTCGGCCAAGGGCGTGATGGTGGCGTTTGAGGCAGCGGTGGCGGGTGGTATACCGATCATCAAAGCCTTGCGCGAGGGATTGACGGCCAACCGTATCGAGTGGATTGCCGGCATCATCAACGGAACCACCAATTTCATTTTGTCGGAGATGCGCAGCAAAGGCTTGGACTTTGCCGCGGTGTTGCAAGAAGCGCAGCGCTTGGGTTATGCCGAAGCAGACCCCACCTTTGACATTGAAGGCGTGGACGCAGCGCACAAGGCCACCATCATGTCGGCCATTGCATTCGGCATTCCTGTGCAGTTTGACAAAGCCTATGTCGAAGGCATTACCCAACTTTCGAGCCAGGACATCAAATATGCCGAGCAGCTGGGTTACCGCATCAAGTTGCTGGGCATTGCCAAGCGCCGCCCCGAAGGAATTGAGCTTCGCGTCCACCCCAGCCTGGTGCCGACCAAACGCTTGATCGCCAATGTGGAAGGCGCCATGAACGCGGTCATGGTGCAAGGCGACGCGGTGGGTACCACCTTGTATTACGGCAAAGGCGCGGGCTCTGAGCCTACGGCCAGCGCAGTGATTGCCGACCTGGTGGACATCACGCGACTGCACACCGCAGACGCTGCCCAACGCGTGCCGCATTTGGCCTTCCAGCCCAACGCAATGAGCGACTTGCCCATCCTGCCGATGGCGCAGGTCGTGACGAGCTATTACCTGCGCTTGCGGGTGGCCGATCAGACCGGCGTGCTGGCCAAAGTCACGGGCATCTTGGCCGAGGCCGACATCAGCATCGACGCCGTGCTGCAGCGCGAATCGGACGAGGTAGGCGGGACCGAGGCCAACCAAACCGACCTCATCATCCTGACCCATGACTGCGCTGAAGCGCGCATGGATGCTGCGATGGCGCGCATGCAGGCACTGCCGACTGTGTTGCAAAACATTGTGCGCATTCGCAAGGAAGAGTTGGCCTGATGCGCTACCTATCGACCCGCGCGACCGACAGCACGCAGCGCAAGCGTTTTTGTGAAATCCTGTTGGAAGGATTGGCCCCTGACGGCGGCCTGTACCTGCCCGAAAGCTACCCCCAAATCGATGGCGCGACATTGAACCGCTGGCGCGGATTGCCCTATGCCGATCTGGCGTTTGAAATCCTGTCGCTGTTTGTTGATGACATTCCGGCCGACGATTTGCGCGCGCTGTGTCGCAAGACCTATACCCCAGAGGTGTTCGGTACGGCCGCCATCGTGCCTCTGACCCGCTTGGAAGACGGCCTGTATCTGCAAGCCTTGTCCAACGGACCCACGCTGGCATTTAAAGACATGGCCATGCAGTTGCTGGGCAACCTGTTTGAGTATGAGCTGGCGCGCAGGGGCGAAGAACTGAATATTTTTGGCGCCACCAGCGGTGATACTGGCAGCGCTGCCGAATACGCCATGCGCGGCAAGAAAGGCGTTCGGGTCTTCATGACCAGTCCCGACGGGCGCATGAGCCCGTTTCAGCAGGCGCAGATGTTTAGCTTGCTGGACGACAACATCCACAACATTGCGATCCAGGGCGTGTTTGACGATTGCCAGGACCTGGTCAAGGCAGTGTCGGCAGACCTCGAGTTCAAGCGCAAGTACAAGATTGGTACCGTCAACTCCATCAACTGGGCGCGCCTGATGGCGCAGGTGGTGTACTACTTTGCAGGCTATTTGCAGGCCACCACCCGCAACGACCAGCAGGTGAGTTTTACGGTGCCCAGCGGCAATTTCGGCAACGTCTGCGCCGGCCATGTGGCCCGCATGATGGGCTTGCCCATTGCGCAGTTGGTGATTGCCACCAATGAGAACGATGTGCTGGATGAGTTTTTCCGCACCGGCGTCTACCGCGTGCGCGGCACGGCAGATACCCACGAGACTTCCAGCCCGTCCATGGACATTTCTAAGGCCAGCAACTTTGAGCGCTTTGTGTTTGACCTGCTGGGCCGCGATGCAGCGCGCACTGCTGATTTGTTTGGCGTGCAGGTTCAACGCCAAGGCCGTTTTGACCTGGGTGCCGACCCCGCCTTCGCTCTGGCGGCCAGCCGTTATGGCTTTGCCAGTGGCAAGAGCACACACCAGGATCGCTTAAATACGATTCGCGCGACCTGGAATAAGTATGGCGTCGTCGTTGATACCCATACGGCGGACGGATTGAAGGTGGCGCAGGAGCACCGCCAACCGGGCGTTCCCATGCTGGTGCTGGAAACCGCCTTGCCGATCAAGTTTGCCTCCACGATTGTGGAGGCCTTGGGCCGCGAGCCCGAGCGCCCCGCCAAGTTTGCGGGGATCGAAGCCTTACCGAAAAAAGTGCATGTGATGGCACCCGACGTCCAGGCGATCAAATCGCTCATCGCTCTGGCCTGTGACGGCGCAGCCAGCGCATGAACGCACCTGTCGCTCGCAAGCCCTTGATGGCGCTGGACGCGGCGCTCAGCGAGTTGCTGGGTGCGCTCAAGGGAAGGGCGCTGGACACGGAAAAAGTGGCGACCTTGGACTGCGACGGCCGCGTGCTGGCGCAGGATGTGGTGTCTGCGCTGCAAGTGCCGCCCCAGGACAATAGCTCCATGGACGGCTATGCGGTGCGGGTGGCCGATGTCGCGTCAGGCCTGCCATTGCCGGTGTCGCAACGCATTGCGGCCGGATCCAGCGGAACGCCGCTCGAGCCCGGCACCGTGGCCCGCATTTTTACGGGCGCGCCTATTCCGCCAGGTGCGGACGCCGTGGTGATGCAGGAAGACTGCACCGACGTCGCGGCGGTCAACGCCAGCGATACGCGCCCAGCCATCTCGGTGAACAGCCAGCCGCAAAGTGGCCAATGGATACGCCGCCAGGGCGAGGACGTGACCTTGGGCCACGCCGTGTTGCGGGCAGGACAGCGCCTGGGACCTGCCGCGCTGGGCATGGCCGCCAGCGTCGGTTGTGCGGAGCTGCTGGTGGCGCGTCGGCCACGGGTGGCGCTTTTTTCTACGGGTGACGAATTGGTGATGCCAGGCCAGGTGCGGCCTCAGGACATGGCGCCCGGCGCCATTTACAACTCCAACCGTTTCTTTTTGGCGAGCCTGCTCAAGCGCATGGGCTGCGATGTCACCGACCTGGGCATCGTGCCCGACCAACTGGATGCCACCATCGCTGCGTTGCGCCAAGCGGCACAGTCCCACGATGTGATTTTGACCAGCGGTGGTGTCTCGGTGGGAGAAGAAGACCACATCAAACCCGCAGTGCAAAGCTTGGGTACCTTGGATTTGTGGCAAATCGCCATCAAACCCGGTAAGCCTTTTGCCCACGGGCGCATCGGCAAGGCACATTTTGTGGGCTTGCCCGGCAACCCGGTGTCCAGCTTCATGACGTTTTTGTTGTTGGTTCGCCCGTTCTTGCTGCGCATGCAGGGTGTGGAGGATGTGTCTTTGCCCTCACAAACCCTGCGCGCTGACTTTGCCTGGCCGCGCGCAGACCGTCGCCAGGAGTTCTTGCGCGTCAGGCGCAATACCGCTGGTGGTTTGGACCTGTTTCCCAACCAAAGTTCGGGCGTGCTGAGCTCGGCCGTCTGGGGCGATGGCTTTGTGGACAACCCTCCGTCCAACACCATTGCTCAGGGAGACGCGGTGCGTTTCGTGGCCTTTAACGAGCTTTTGGCTTAGAAGTACCTTTCCATGCAAGTCCACATCAAGTACTTTGCCTCGATCCGCGAGCGTCTGGGTCGCTCCAGTGAACAGTGGGACAGCCCTGTAAGCACCTTGGGTGCGTTGCGACAGGCTTTGGTGAATCGCGATGCGCTGGACGACCACCCCTTGGCCGCGGGCAGGGCAGTGCGCATTGCGCTCAACCAAGTCATGTGCGAAGAAGATGCGCCGCTCACACCTGGTTGCGAGGTGGCGTTTTTTCCGCCCGTGACCGGCGGTTGATGCCATGAGCGAGACACTGCCCCGCGTTCGGATACAGCACGGCGCCTTTGATGTGTCGCAGGAAATTGCCGCCTTGCAGGCTGGCGACCCCCGTGTCGGTGCGGTCTGCACGTTTTTAGGAACGGTGCGCGACCGCAACATCCAAGGCGAAGCACATGCCGCCAGCGTGCAGACGCTGGAGCTGGAGCACTACGCCGGCATGACGGAAAGGTCGATTGAGGCCATGATCGACGAGGCCCATCGCCGTTTTGACCTTTTTGGCGCGCGGGTGGTGCACCGCATAGGGGTGCTGGCGCCAACCGAGCAGGTGGTATTGGTCGTGGTGACGTCTGCCCACCGCGGCGAGAGCTTTCAGGCCTGTGAATTCCTGATGGACTATCTCAAGACCCAGGCCCCGTTTTGGAAAAAAGAGACCACACCCACCGGCGTCCACTGGGTCGACGCACGGGTGTCGGACGATGCCGCGCTGGCGCGCTGGGGCATTCAGGCCAGCAACGCCGTCTAAAACGGCCACGGGGGTCTTAAATCACCCAAATAGTTTTACTTTTATTAACAATTATCAGTAATGTTTCAATTATCATAGATGGGTCTTAGTCCTGCTTCCAGCGCTGGTGCTGGAAACCATCCACTAGCCCCTCGGTATGAATTGCGCGTACTGCCACACTTGCAACCCGGCAAGCCATCGTTATTGCGGCGGCTGCGGGCAATTGCTGCCGACTTGTCAGCCCGAACACGCCGATTCGCCGCAGGGGCGTGAAAGTCGTCGCGAAGTTACTACGCTGTTCAGCGATCTGTCGGGCTTCACAGACCTGGCGATCCGATTGGATCCGGAAGACCTTCACGGGCTGATCCAAAGCTATTTTGATACCGTTCAGTCCATCGTTGTTCGTCTCGGTGGAACGGTAGATCGCTATTTGGGTGACGCTGTCATGGCGATCTTTGGCGCAACGGTGGCGCATGAGGACGATGCACTTCGCGCGGTGCGCGCAGGGCTGGAAATCCAGGCTGCCATGCCAGACCTGAGCCAGCGTTTTGGGATGCCGCTGCAGTGCGTGGTGGGCATTGCGACAGGCAATGTGGTCGTGATGCAGCCGCGCCCAGGAACGTCGGCCGAAGTGTCGGTGCTGGGCGAATCGATCAACCTCGCGTCTCGCATTCAGGATCTGGGCTTTCCAGGAGAGGTTTTGGTCTCCAAAAGTGTGCAGCGGCTGGTGGCGTCCAAGGCGTGGGCGCAATCTCGCGGTCGCCATGTGTTCAAAGGCTTTGCAGCACCGATGCAGGTGTGGCGCATTACCGGACTGCGCGACACGGTATCCATCGCCCCGGTCGGCTTTGTCGGGCGCAAGGCAGAACTGGACCAGTCACGCGAGCAGCAACAGCAAGTGCTGCAGGGCAGGGCAAGCTTGCTTGTCGTGTCGGCCCCCGCCGGCATGGGCAAATCGAGGTTTTGTGCACAGGTGCTTGGTCAGGCCATCAGCGCTGGTTTTGCCGTTCACAGAGGGGCCTTTATTGATTTTGGATTGCGGCGAGGCACGGAAGGCGTTCACGCCATTGCCTGCAGCCTGTTGGGGGTTCGGCCGGATGCCTCGGTGCAAGAGCGACAGCATGTTGCACAGCAGGCGGTCGAGCGCGCTTGGTTTCCTGAGTACCTGCTTCCGTCGCTGTTTGAGTTGGTATCGGTCGCCCAAACCGACGCGACGCGCAGCGCATTTGACGCCATGGATCGCAGCGCCCGTGACAAGGCATTGGCACAGGCCGTTGCCGAGTTGCTTCGCACGGCGTGCGCAGCCTGTCCTCAGCTCCTGGTGCTGGAAGACTTGCATTGGGCCGACGCCACAGAGCGCCGGCAGTGGGCCCGTATTGCCAGCTATTGCCAGTCGCTGCCCGTGTGGTTGGTCGTGACCACGCGTGCGCTTGACGAGCACTTCAGATCCGAGTTTTCTGAGCCCAGTGGGCTGCCAAAGTTGTTGCTGGGGCTGCAGCCCCTTTTGCGTGAGGATCTGCAACGCATGGCCTCCAATCTAGGCACTTTTGACCCCTCCATGGTTCAAAGCTGCATTGATCGGTGCGAGGGCAATCCGCTATTTTTTGAGCACATGCTGCGCCACGTTCAGGACATCGGCGTGTCGTCCTTGCCGCCATCGATCCGCAGCTTGATGCTGGCGCGTATGGATCATCTGGACCTGCCGCACCGCAAAGCCCTGCAAGCGGCGTCGGTGCTGGGGCAGCGCTTTGCTCTGGAGGCTTTAAGGGTGCTGCTTGAAGATCCGGCCTACGACTGTGCGGCGCTGATCAAAGCCCATTTGCTGCAATCGGAAATGAGCGGCTACGCGTTTGAGCATGCGTTGATTCACGAGGCCGCCTACAGCACATTGCTAAATCGAAATGCCCAAGCATTGCACCGGCGCGCGGCAGAGTGGTATGTTGGCGTGGATCCGTGGTTGCGGGCCCAGCATTTGGACCGCGCGCAAGATGCCGCGGCCCCTCAGGCCTACGTGGAGTCAGCTACGACCGACATAGAACAAGGCTTTTACGACCGCGCCCGACCGCAAATTGAGCGTGCGATGGCGATCGTCACCGACCCCCGCCAGCGGGTTGATCTGGCCTTGCTTGAAGGCCGGTTGCTGCATGACATCGGTGACGTTCCCGACGCGGTGCGTGCTTACAGCGTTGCGCTCGAGTTGGCGAGAACCGATGCACAGCAATGCCAGGCGTGGACCGGTTTAGCCGCATGTCAGCGCATCTCCGATGACATTGAGGGCGCGCTTGCGGCTCTCGACCATGCACAGGCCCTGGCCGAACCCCTTGGACTGGACGCAGAACTTTCACGCATTCACTATTTGCGCGGCAGTTTGAGATTTCCGCAGGGTGACATTGCAGCGTGCTTGAAAGAGCATGCATTGGCGCTGGGCCACGCAACACGTGCGAAACTGCAAAAGGCACAGGCTGAAGCGCTCAGTGGCTTGGGCGACGCCTATTACGCGCGCGGCCGCATGCGGGCGGCCTATGAGCAATTCCGCCAATGTTTGGACTTGTGCGAGTCCCAAGGTTTTGGGCGCATCGAGGCGTCCAACCGTTTTATGCTGGCCACGGTACGCATTTACCTGAATGAAACGCAGGGTGCGCTCGGCGATGCGCTGGGTTGCGCAGAGCTGGCACAGCGGGTCTCCAATTTGCGTGCGGAAATCGTCTCTCGCCTGACTGCGGCCTGGATACTTATCAGCCTGGGGCGCCTGGAGGAAGCCACGGTGCAGGTAGAGCGTGGCTTGTCTGCCACCCACACTCTGGGTTCTGGCCGGTTTCGGCCGTTTTTGTTGGAAAGTTCGGCGCGTATCGTTCTTTGGCAAGGCGACCCCGTACGGGCCAGCGCAGTCATCAGCGAAGCGCTGGAGCTGGCCCGTGGCGCTGGCATGATGCGCTTTATCGGCCCGTGGCTCTTGGGCACGGCGGCCTTGTGTACCACTGACCCTGCTGCCCGCAAGGCGCTACTGGATGAAGGCGATGCGCTCTTGGCCCAAGGTTGCGTGGGCCATAACTACTACCGCTTCTATGCCCATGCCATCGAAGCTTCGTTGCAAGCCGGTGATACCCAGCGCTGCTCCGTGTGGGCCACGGCTTTGGAGGACTACACCCTTCAAGAGCCCAACCCCTGGGCCGACTTTCACATAGGCTTTGCGCGGCTGCGATGTCAGCCGCCCGCGCTAATGCAGGCAAAAGCCGCAGAAACCCAGCGCTTGCTAGCGTGTGCCCAAGCGGCAGGCTTCGCCCGAGAAAGCACCATTCTGCAGGGCCTCTTGCCGCCTCAGTGCCTATAGCTTGGCTTTGTCGCCTGGCTGGCGGTCTCTTCGTCCTCTGCATGTAAGGCCTCGCCAAGCGGCGGGTCAACCGGAGTTTGCCATTGGGCCGCCACCATGGCGTTGACGAGCAAGTGCAGCATGCCGTGAACCAGGGGTGGCTGCATCTGCAGGGTGCAAGTCCTTGCAGGTGTCTCGGGGCTGCCCGCGTCTTGAAACACCATTTGCGCACCCTGATTTCCTTGAATATGGATGGTGATGTCGGTCACCACCAGGGGTTCTGCGCCCAAGGGGAGGGTTTTACTTGCGCTGGAGTACGGTGTTTTTAGGTCGGCTTTTTGCAGAAAATCGTCGTGTTTGAGCTCCAGCAGCAGCGCTTTGGCATGGCTGTCGGGCACCGCGACCGATGCCTGTCCGGACTCCAGGCGGGCAATGGCGGTTTGCAAGGGGCCCATCAGCCTCAGGCTAATGCGCCGGGTCAGCCACAGCCGAACCTCCTGGGCATCCACGGTGTTCACCCGCAGCAGCAGGCGGTCGTGCCGCTCGTCAAAGTTCACGCCGAGTTGGTGAATGTCCATGCTTTTGATTCTAGACAAGGCCTACAGGGGCGTTTGACTTGAAAATTCTCCAAGCTCCCCAAGCTGTGGTGCAACGGAGAACACATCTATGCGAATTGAAAAATTAACGACCAAATTTCAAGAAGCCTTGTCTGACGCCCAAAGTTCGGCGCTCGGCCAGGACCACGCCTACATTGAGCCGGCCCACGTGGTCGCGGCCATGCTGCGCCAGGAGGACGGGCCCAAGGCTTTGTTGCAACGCGCGGGCGTCAATGTGGCTGGCTTGTTGGCGGCTGCCGACGCGGCCATGAAAAAGCTGCCCGAAGTGCAGGGCCAGGAGCAGATCCAAGTGGGCCGCGACATGCTCAGCCTCTTGCAAGCGGCAGAAAAAGAGGCCATCAAGCGCGGCGACCAATTCGTGGCCGGCGAGTTGTTCATGCTGGCTTTGAGCGAATCCAAGTCTGACTTCGCCAAGCAAGTCCAGGCGCTGGGCCTGACGCGCAAGAGCCTGGACGCCGCGATTGCTGCGGTGCGCGGTGGCCAAAGCGTCGACAGCGCAGACGCCGAAGACCAGCGTGAATCGCTCAAAAAATACTGTGTGGACCTGACCGAGCGCGCCCGCATGGGCAAGCTCGATCCCGTGATCGGTCGGGACGATGAAATCCGCCGTGCCATCCAGGTGCTGCAGCGCCGCACCAAAAACAACCCGGTCTTGATTGGCGAACCAGGCGTGGGCAAGACGGCGATCGTCGAAGGCCTGGCGCAGCGCATCGTGGCGGGCGAGGTGCCCGATTCACTCAAGGGCAAGCGCGTTCTGTCACTGGACATGGCCTCGCTGTTGGCCGGTGCAAAGTTTCGCGGAGAGTTTGAAGAGCGCTTGAAAAACGTGCTCAAAGATCTGGCCAAAGACGAAGGCCAGACCATCGTGTTCATTGACGAACTCCACACCATGGTGGGCGCTGGCAAGGCTGAAGGTGCCATGGACGCGGGCAATATGCTCAAGCCCGCACTGGCCCGTGGCGAGTTGCACTGCGTGGGCGCAACCACCCTCGACGAGTACCGCAAGTACATCGAAAAAGACGCCGCTTTGGAGCGCCGTTTCCAAAAAATCCTGGTGGGAGAGCCGACCGTCGAGGCGACCGTGGCCATTTTGCGCGGCCTCAAAGAGCGCTACCAGGTGCACCACGGCGTCAACATCACCGACCCAGCCATCGTGGCCGCGGCCGAGCTCAGCCACCGCTACATCACCGACCGCTTCCTGCCCGACAAGGCGATTGACCTGATTGACGAGGCCGCTGCAAAGATCAAGATCGAGCTCGACTCCAAGCCTGAGGTGATGGACAAGCTCGACCGCCGCTTGATTCAGTTGCAAATTGAGCGCGAGGCGGTCAAGAAAGAAAAAGACGAGGCCTCGCTCAAGCGTTATTCCTTGATCAATGAAGAGATCAGCAGCCTGCAAAAAGAAATTGCAGATCTCGATGAGATTTGGAAAGCCGAAAAAGCCGCCGCCCAAGGCAGCGCGCAGGTGCGCATGGAAATCGACACCCTTCGCCAGCAAATTGAAACGCTCACCCGCAAAGGCGACTTGACCAAGGTCGCGGAACTGCAATACGGCAAATTGCCGGAGCTGGAAAAGCGCCTGAAAGACGCACAAGATACCGAAGCGGGCCGCGCCAAAGGCGGCGAGGGCGTCGCACCCCAATTGCTGCGCACCCAGGTTGGGGCCGAAGAAATTGCCGAAGTGGTGGCGCGTGCCACGGGCATTCCGGTGTCCAAGCTGATGCAAGGCGACCGCGAAAAACTGCTGCTCATGGAAGGCCGTCTGCACGACCGGGTGGTGGGCCAAAACGAGGCGATTGCCGCGGTGTCCAACGCGATTCGGCGCTCACGCTCGGGCCTGTCCGATCCCAACCGGCCCACCGGCTCCTTCTTGTTCCTCGGCCCTACCGGCGTTGGCAAGACGGAGCTCTGCAAAGCATTGGCTGGCTTCTTGTTTGACAGCGAAGACCACCTGATTCGCATCGACATGAGCGAGTTCATGGAAAAACATTCGGTGGCCCGCCTCATCGGTGCGCCTCCGGGATACGTGGGTTACGAAGAGGGTGGCTACCTGACCGAGGCCGTGCGCCGCAAACCCTACAGCGTCTTGTTGCTCGACGAAGTGGAAAAAGCCCACCCCGATGTCTTCAACGTGCTGCTCCAAGTGCTGGACGACGGCCGATTGACCGATGGCCAGGGCCGCACCGTGGATTTTAAAAACACGGTGATCGTGATGACCAGCAACATTGGCTCGCAGCTGATCCAAAGCATGGTGGGCCAAGACGCGGAAGACATCAAAGAGGCAGTCACGGGAGAACTGAAAAACCACTTCCGGCCCGAGTTTTTGAACCGCATTGACGAGACCGTGGTCTTCCACGCGCTGGACGCATCGCACATTGCTGACATCGCCAAGATCCAGCTCCAAACCCTGTCCAAACGCTTGGAGCGCATGGACTACACCTTGCAGGTGTCCGATGCCGCCGTGGCAGAGCTGGCCAAGGTCGGCTTTGATCCGGTGTTCGGCGCACGCCCTCTCAAACGGGCGATTCAGCAGCGGCTGGAAAACCCCTTGTCCAAGCTTTTGCTGGAAGGCCGCTTTGTGCCGCGGGATGTGATCGTGGTGGATGTGGACCCGATTCGGGCACCAGGCCAGTTCTCGTTCAGCAAGAACGCTTAACGCACCGGCGTGACCACGACCTCGGCGCTGACGCGCCGGGCGCCGTCAAAGCGCTTGGCCCAGTAGGCACCCGCCATGTCTTCCACCCGCACTTCAGCGCCTGGCTTGGGCGAGTGGATGAACTTGCCGTTGCCCACATAGATGCCTACGTGGCTGAAGGCATGGCGCATGGTGTTGAAAAACACCAGGTCGCCGGGCAACAATTCAGTGCGGTCAATGGCTTGGGTCGCAGCTGCCTGCTGGGCAGCGCTGCGCGGCAGCACCAGCCCCACGGTTTGCTGGTAAATCGATTTCACAAAGCCGCTGCAGTCAAAGCCGGTATCGGCAGAGCTGCCGCCACGGCGATAGGGCACACCCAAAAACCCCATGGCACCCACCACCAAGTCGGACGCCTGGTTGGTGACGTGCGTGCTGGCTTCGCCCAGACGTGCCAACAGACCCTTGTCATGCAGAAAGGTCGTCAAATCATCGGTAGGCGGTGCGCTTTGGGCGTTCGCGGCCATGCTGCACAAGGCGAGCAAAGCGGCGAAAAGAGGGGTCAAGCGCATCCTCCGAGCATAGCCTCCAGGGGTGTTTCTGTCAATGTTGCGCGTGGGACGCACGGCATTGGTTATGCTCGCGGCCACCTATCTGACCGAAAGAAAACCTATGCTTCTTGATGCCGATGACAGCCAATTGGTGCTGGTGGATTACCAGATCCAACTCATGCCTGCCATGCTGGACGCAGCCGCAGTCACCGCCAACGCAGTACGCCTCGCTCGCCTGGCGGCGCTTTTGTCCGTGCCCGTCGTGTTGACCGAGCAAGCGCCCTCCAAGCTCGGCGCCACAGTGTCTGACATCCAAGCCGCATTGCGCGATGGAAAACCAGCTGCCGCCGTGCGCACCTTGGCCAAAATGCAATTCAGCGCTGTGGAGGAGGGTCTGGGTGAATGGCTGCGCCCGCCGCCGAAGCCGGTGCAAGGCAATGCGCGCAGCCTGCCCAAGCATTTGCAAAAGGCTTCCAACGACGCGGATGCACGCTCCATGGTCGTGCTGGCTGGTTGTGAGGCGCATATTTGTCTGCTGCAAACGGCGCTGGACCTTTTGGAAGATGAGTTTGAAGTCTGGGTGGTCACCGACGCGTGCAGTTCGCGCACCGAGCGCAACCGCGACGCCGCGTTTGACCGCTTGGCCGGTGCGGGCGCTGAACTGGTGACGACCGAAATGGTGGCGTTTGAGTGGCTGCGCAGCGCCGAGCATCCGGCGTTTTCAGCAGTGCAGGGTCTGATCAAGTAGGGCGAAAACCCGGCCCAAAGCGGGACGGCGGCAGGTGGTTTCGGGAGTCAGGCTCTTGCAAGTTGGCGGCCCATAATTATGAATTCAGTTTTTGACTGACTTCAGGATCCGCACGGAGACACCACCATGACCGCATACGCCGACTTTCACCGCCGCTCCATCGAAGACCGCGATGCCTTTTGGGCCGAACAAGCCCAGCGCATTAGCTGGCACACACCGCCCACCCAAGTCTGCGACTACAGCAACCCGCCATTTGCGCGCTGGTTTGTAGGCGGCACGACCAACCTCTGTTTCAACGCGGTGGACCGCCATCTGGCAGAGCGCCCCCACCAAAACGCCTTGATCGCGGTATCCACCGAGACCAACACCGAGCGTGCCTACACCTTTGCGGAGTTGCACACGGAGGTGCAGTGCATGGCGGCATCTTTGCTGGCGCTGGGCGTCAAAAAGGGCGAACGCGTTTTGATTTACATGCCCATGATTGCCGAGGCAGTTTTTGCCATGCTGGCCTGCGCCCGCATTGGCGCGGTGCACTCGGTGGTTTTCGGTGGTTTTGCCGCAGGCTCCCTGGCCACCCGCATTGAAGATGCATCCCCCACGGTCATCGTCAGCGCCGAAGCAGGTTCGCGCGGCGGCAAGGTGGTGGAGTACAAGCCGCTCCTGGACGAGGCGATTGCCACGTCCAGCCATAAACCGGCGGCCGTGCTGATGGTGGACCGCCAACTCGCAGCATGGAGCCCGGTGGTCGGGCGTGACCACCTGTGGTCGGATCTGCGCCAGCAGCACCGTGACACCGTGGTGCCTTGCGAATGGGTGGAGTCCACCCACCCCAGTTACACCCTGTACACCAGCGGCACCACCGGCAAACCCAAAGGCGTGCAGCGCGATACCGGTGGCTACACCGTTGCGCTGGCGGCCAGCATGGAGAACATTTTTTGCGGCAAAGCGGGCGAAACCTATTTCTGCACCAGCGACATCGGCTGGGTTGTGGGACACAGCTACATCGTCTACGGCCCGCTGATTGCGGGCATGGCCACCATACTTTATGAAGGCTTGCCCATCCGCCCGGATGGCGGCATCTGGTGGAGCCTCGTAGAAAAGTACAAAGTCACGGTGATGTTCAGCGCGCCCACGGCGATTCGCGTGCTCAAAAAGCAAGACCCCGAGTTGCTCACCAAATACAACCTGAGCAGCCTGCGCGCGCTCTTTTTGGCGGGTGAACCGCTGGACGAACCCACGGCGCAGTGGATCAGCGCCGGTTTGGGCAAAGCCATCATCGACAACTACTGGCAGACCGAGAGCGGCTGGCCGATTTTGACCATCGCCAATGGCGTGGAAAAAGCCCCCAGCAAATTCGGCAGCCCCGGCGTGGCCATGTACGGCTACAACGTCAAGCTGATCGATGAGAACACGGGCGATGAATTGCTGGGCGCGGACCAAAAAGGCGTGCTCACCATCGAAGGCCCCTTGCCCCCGGGCTGTATGCAGACGGTGTGGCGTGATGACGCACGCTTTGTCAACACCTACTGGAA
>CANBQX010000026.1 GCA_947371775.1 Comamonadaceae bacterium | reverse complement strand
TTTGCGGGCGTGCTTCTGGCCGAGTTTTCGCTAGACAGTCTCTACCAGTACGGCATACCGAGTGAGATTTCGTCGCGCTACGCGGTCTCTCTGATCGACGCCAAAGGCGCGGTACTGGCGGGCGTCGCGCTGCCCATCAAAGAAAGCGCCGCCCAAATGCCTTGGCGACGCAAAGCCAACACCTACGCCATGCCGATCTCCCCCGTCGGGGTCGACCTCACCATCCGTGCCCAGGCCTACCGGGCATCCATGGGCCTGATTGGCAGTGGCTTGTTCTGGCTGGTCAGCGCCTTGGCGCTCATGACCACCTGGATGTTGGTGGCCAACTGGCGCCACAGCCGCAAGCGCTTGCAGGCGCAAAAGGCCTTGCTGTCAGAAACCAACTTCCGCCGGGCCATGGAAAACTCCATGCTCACAGGCATGCGCGCCATGGATCTGCAGGGCCGAATCACCTATGTCAATGCGGCTTTTTGCATGATGACGGGCTGGAGTGAATCCGAACTGGTAGGCCGCACGGCCCCCTTTCCCTACTGGCCTGAAAGTGACCGCGAGCAGCTCACGGCCTTGCTGGACCAAGAGTTGGCAGGCAAGACAACCCAGGGCGGCATCCAAGTCCGGGTGAAACGCCGCGACGGCGTGCTGTTCGACGCACGCTTGTATGTCGCACCCTTGATCGATGCCCTGGGCGCGCAGACCGGTTGGGTTACTTCCATGACCGACATTACCGAACCCAACCGGGTGCGCGAGCAACTCTCGGCCTCCCACCTGCGGTTCACCACGGTGCTTGAAGCCCTGGACGCCTCCATCTCCGTGGCACCTCTGGGTAGCGACGAACTGGTGTTTGCCAACAAGCTGTACCGCCAGTGGTTTGGCACCCAGGCCGGTGGCCATTTGCAGTTGGTTGCCGAAGCTGGCATGCCGCAAGCAAAAACCTCGCATGAAACTGCCGACGATGTGGATCTGTTCGCGGGCTTCCCCTTGAGCTCGCTGCCCGACAGCGACAGCGAGAGCGCCGAGCTGTTCGTCAGCACCCTGGGCAAGTGGCTGGAGGTACGCACCCGCTACCTCAGCTGGGTGGACGGCCGCTTGGCCCAGATGGTGATTGCCACGGACATCACCAGCCGCCGTCTGGCCGAAGAACAAGCGGCAATGCAGGCAGAAAGGGCCCAAACCGCCAGCCGCATGATCACCATGGGCGAGATGGCTTCGAGCGTGGCGCACGAACTTAACCAGCCGCTCACGGCCATCAACAATTACTGCAACGGCATGGTCTCGCGCATCAAAGAGCAGCAAATTAGCGAAGAAGAACTGCTGGGCGCACTCGACAAAACCGCCAAGCAGGCCCAGCGCGCCGGAAAAATCATCCAGCGCATCCGCAGTTTCGTTAAACGCAGCGAACCGAACCGAATGCACTCGGACGTAGAAACCATGCTGGCCGAAGCGCTGGAACTGGCCGAACTGGAACTGCGTCGCTTCAATGTGCGTTTGGTGAGCCAGATAGCGAGTGATTTACCCAAGCTAATGGTGGACCGCATTTTGATTGAACAGGTGCTGGTCAATCTTTTGCGCAATGCTGCCGAGTCCATCGACGCGGCGCAGCGCTTGACCTCAGAGCGAAATATTGAACTGCAGGTGGGGCCGTCCACATTTGAGGGGCGCACCGGCGTCGAATTTGCAGTCAAAGACAGCGGGAAGGGCATCGCGCCCGAGGTCATGGCGCGCCTGTACGAAGCGTTTTATTCGACCAAAGCCGACGGCATGGGCATTGGCCTGAGCCTGTGCCGCTCCATCGTCGAGTCGCACCGGGGGCGGATGACAGCCCAGAACCTCTACAATGGTTCGGAGGTTTCGGGGTGCAAGTTTCTGTTTTGGCTGCCTCTGGAATGAGCGGGCCCGCTTGAAAATGGCGGGTGTCAACAGAATAACGACTTGAGTTGGAAGCATTCATGAGCTTGATCCCCAAAAAAGGCACTGTCTACGTCGTGGACGATGACGAAGCGGTTCGCGACTCGTTACAGTGGCTGCTCGAAGGCAAAGGCTACCGCGTTCGCTGCTTTGACTCTGCCGAGTCATTCTTGAGCCGCTACGACGCCCGCGAAGTGGCCTGCCTGATCGTCGACATCCGCATGGGCGGAATGACCGGCCTGGAGCTCCAATCCCGATTGATCGAAGTCCGCTCGCCCCTGCCCATTGTGTTCATCACCGGCCACGGCGACGTGCCCATGGCTGTCGACACCATGAAAAAAGGCGCGATGGACTTTATCCAAAAGCCGTTCAACGAAGCCGATCTGGTGCCGCTGGTCGAGAAGATGCTGGACCACGCCAAAGAATCGTTCGCCGGTTCGCAGCTCGCAGCCAACCGTGAAACGCTGCTGTCCAAGCTCACGCTGCGTGAATCGCAGGTGCTCGAACGTATTGTTGCCGGACGCCTTAACAAGCAAATTGCCGACGACCTGGGCATCAGCATCAAAACTGTGGAAGCCCACCGCGCCAACATCATGGAAAAACTCAGTGCCAACACGGTCGCCGATCTTTTGAAAATCGCGCTGGGCCAAGCCGCCGCCAAAGCCTGAGAACCCTCATTTATTCACGGCAACGCCGCATTGAGCGTTGCCTTCATCGACCTCTCGACCATGTCCACAAGCTCCTCTGCAACCCAAGCCATCAACATTGACGGCGTCGCCCTGTCCGCTCAGCTGCGTGAAGACGTCACCCGCCGCACCTTGGCGCTCAAGGCGCGTGGCATTACACCGGGCTTGGCGGTGGTCTTGGTGGGAGATAACCCGGCCTCCCAGGTCTATGTGCGCAACAAGGTCAAAGCCTGCGCCGACTCCGGCCTGCACTCTGTCTTGGAGCGCTACGACGCCGACATGACCGAGGCGGCGCTGTTGGCACGCATTGACGCGCTGAACCAAGACCCCAGCATCCACGGCATCCTGGTGCAGCTCCCGGTACCCGCCCATATCGATGCCAACAAGGTGATCGAGGCGATTTCGCCCTCCAAAGACGTGGACGGTTTTCACATCGCCAGCGCTGGTGCTTTGATGGTCGGCCAACCCGGCTTTTTGCCATGCACGCCCTACGGTTGCATGAAGATGCTGGAATCCATTGGCTACGACCTGCGCGGCAAACACGCGGTGGTCATCGGTCGCAGCAACATCGTGGGCAAGCCCATGGCCATGATGCTGCTGCAAAAGAATGCCACCGTCACCATTTGCCACAGCGGCACCAAAGACCTCAAAGCCATCACCCAGCAGGCCGATGTGATCGTCGCAGCCGTGGGCAAGCGCAATGTGCTGACCGCCGACATGGTCAAACCCGGTGCGGTGGTGATTGACGTGGGCATGAACCGCAACGACGAAGGCAAGCTTTGCGGCGACGTGGACTTTGAAGGCGTGCGCAAGGTGGCCAGCTACATCACCCCCGTGCCCGGCGGTGTCGGCCCCATGACCATCACCATGTTGCTGGTCAACACGCTGGAATCGGCAGAACGCAACGCATGAGCAACCCTCTGCTTGATGCGTCGACGACGCCCCTGTTTGACCAGATTCAGCCGGAGCATGTGGCCCCGGCCATCGAGCAATTGCTGGCGCAGGCGCAAGTCGCGCTGGACACCGTAACCGCGCCGTCCTTTCCTGCCGAATGGTCCGCCATGGCCACGACCCTGGATGTGGCCAATGAAAAACTCAGCATTGCCTGGGGTGCGGTGAGCCACCTCAACAGTGTGGCCGACAGCCCCGAGCTGCGCGCAGCCTACAACGCGGCCCTGCCCCTGGTGACCGAGTTTTGGACCCGCCTGGGTGCCGACGAACGCCTGTACGCCAAATACAAGGCGATGGATCCTGCCAGTCTGAACGCGGAGCAGCGCCAAGCGCACACCAACGCGATGCGCAATTTCGTGCTGGGCGGCGCAGAACTGCAAGGTGCAGCGCGCGAACGCTTTGCGCAGATTCAAGAACGTTCGGCCGAACTGAGCCAGAAATTCAGTGAAAACACGCTGGACGCCACCGACGCCTACGCCTACTTCGCCACGGCCGAAGAGTTGGCCGGCGTGCCTGCCGACGTGGTCCAAGCAGCCCGTACTGCGGCCGTGGTGGACGGCAAAGAAGGCTACAAGCTGACCCTGAAAATGCCCTGCTACCTGCCGGTGATGCAGTTCGCCACCAGCAGCGCCCTGCGCGCCACGCTGTACCGCGCCTATGTCACGCGCGCCTCGCTGGAGTCGGCGCCTGAAGCGCACACATTCGACAACGCCCCGGTGATGCGCGAGATCTTGGCCCTGCGCCAGGAAGAGGCCAAGCTTCTGGGCTTTGCCAACTTTGGCGAACTCTCCATCGCCCCCAAAATGGCCGAATCGCCTGAGGTGGTGATCTCCTTCTTGCGCGATTTGGCACGCCGCGCCCGCCCCTATGCCGAGCGGGACGTGGCCGAGCTGCGAGCCTTTGCCGCCGAGCATTTGGGCTTGCATGACCCGCAGGCCTGGGACTGGCCCTTTATTGGTGAAAAGCTCAAGGAAGCCCGCTACGCTTTCAGCGAACAAGAGGTGAAGCAATACTTCACCCTGCCCAAGGTGCTCGCCGGCCTCTTCAAGATCGTGGAAAGCCTGTTCGATGTGCGTATCTCGCTTGACAGCGCACCGGTGTGGAACGAGATCGTTCAGTTTTACCGGATTGAGCGGCAAACCCCTGCTGGCACCAAACTGATTGGCCAGTTTTACCTGGACCCCAGTGCGCGCAGCGGCAAGCGCGGCGGCGCCTGGATGGACGATGTGCGCACCCGATGGTTGCGGCCCGACACTGGCCTGCTGCAAACGCCGATTGCCCACCTGGTGTGCAACTTTGCCGAAGGTGGCATGAGCGACGGTGTGGAAAAACCACCGCTGCTCTCACACGACGACGTCACCACCCTCTTCCACGAGTTCGGCCACGGCCTGCACCACCTGCTCACGCAAGTGAATGAGCGCGACGTCGCGGGCATCAGCGGCGTCGAGTGGGACGCCGTAGAGCTGCCCAGCCAGTTCATGGAAAACTTTTGCTGGGAATGGAATGTCATTGCCCACATGACCGCCCATGTGGATACCGGCGAGCCACTGCCCCGCACCCTGTTTGACAAGATGCTGGCAGCGCGCAACTTCCAAAGCGGCATGCAGACACTGCGCCAAATCGAGTTTTCTTTGTTTGACATGCTGCTGCACACCCAGCACGCACCGCACGACGACGCTTTGGTCTTGTTGCAACAAGTGCGCGACGAAGTCGCTGTGCTGCCCAGCCCGGCGTTCAGCCGCAGCATCAACACCTTTAGCCACATCTTTGCCGGTGGCTACGCCGCAGGCTATTACAGCTACAAATGGGCCGAAGTGCTCAGCGCTGACGCCTATGCCGCGTTTGAAGAATCGGCTCTAGAGACCGGCGACCCCAGCCCTGCCACGGGCAAGAAGTATTTGCAAAACATCCTGGAAGCCGGCGGCAGCCGTCCTGCCATGGAGTCTTTCAAAGCCTTTCGCGGCCGCGAACCTACGCTCGACGCACTGCTGCGGCACCAGGGGATGGCCCAGGCGCAGCACTAAGGATCAAGTCCCTGCTGGGGACTTCGCGCGATGAAAGATGCTGCACCATTGGTCATCTACTGACCAATGACTCTGTCCATCCACTGATCGCGCAGGAACTTCTCTCTCTCAGGGGCGAGCAAGTCGCGTACCGTAGGTCGGCTTGCGGCCTGCTCAAAGACTTTTGACACCTTTGTTTCAGGCTGACCTGGCACAACGGATAGGGTTCCTTTGGTGAGCGCTTGTTCTTGGGTTCCGGCGGGACAAGAATCACTGGTGTAGAGCACCTCCTTGTCCGTTAAACATTTGTGAACCTTGGGGCCACCCAAGTTAGGGATGGTGGAAAGTCCATCTCCAATACCCGTGTTGGAGTCTTCGCCAAAGTGCAGTGACGCGGGAAGATGCTTGGTAGCTTGCATCAGGCTTCGCGCCACATCCGTATTGCGCATGCTCCACGCGCCAACGCACAGTGCCGCGGTCAGGAGCACGGTTGTGATGAGCCTCATTTACCCAGTCGGCTCAGCCTCACGGCGGATGCACAAGCCAAGGCGACGCCCAACAACACCTCCGCAAAAATGGTGAGATTGGTGGCTAATGTGTGCTGCGAGCACAGTGCCAGCGTGTAATGCAGCAAGCCATCCGCACCCAATAGGCCGTACACGACAAGCAAAGCGGCTCCAATGCGCTTCCACCCACGCCAGCTTGCGAATACCGCGCCAGCCCCCACGCTTGCGACTGCCATCCAAGAGAGGTAGACCGACTCTCGCGTCATCCATGCCGGTAGGCCCGGATAGAAGGCGATGTACTCGGCGTTATGGCTGAAGTGCGCAAGGCTTGCGAGGGTGTAGGCGGCGATGAGTATGGGCATATTGAGTGATCGTATTGATCTTGCGGAATTTAGCAATCGACTGTCTCACATTGACCGTGGTGCCTGTAGCAGGACAAACACGGCGAACCGCCCACGAACTACTAAGCCAGCAGCCGCGATGACCGTGGCACGTGCGACATCAAGAACTCCATCTGGTCGGCCAGGATGCGGCGGTTGCGCAGGATGAAGTCTTCCCACAGGCTGGGCACATAGGGTGCGTACAGCAGCGGCATATGGGCTTGCTCTGGGGTGCGGCTGCTTTTTCGGTGGTTGCAGGGGCGGCAGGCGGTGACCACGTTCATCCAAGTGTCCACGCCCTGCTGCGCAAACGGCACGATGTGCTCGCGCGTGAGGTCTGACTCATGAAAATGCCCACCGCAATAGGCGCAGACATTGCGGTCGCGCGCAAACAACTTGCCGTTGGTCAGGCCGGGACGCAGATTGAAGGGATTGATGTTGGGCACGCCGCGCGTGCCGATGATGCTGTTGACCCGGATTACCGATTGCTGGCCGGTGATGGCGTTGTGGCCGCCGCGAAAGACGGCGATCTCGGCGCCGGACTCCCAGCGCACCTCGCCTGCGGCATAGTTGACCACGGCCTGTTCAAGAGAAATCCAGGACTGGGGAAGCCCCTGCGCCGACAACTTCAAGACTTTCACAAACAACGCCTCCAGATACGGTTGATCAACCACCACGGAACGCCAAATGCGGCAGGTCTGAGCGCGCTGTGAGCGCCGCCAGAGCCTGCGTCACAATATACCCTCATTCAGTGACAGACAGCACCCACTACTCCATGCAGGTTTTTCGCGGTTTCAAGCACCCAGGACTGGCTCCCGCCTGCGCCCTGACCATCGGCAACTTTGACGGCGTTCACCGGGGCCACCAGGCCATGCTGGCGCTGCTGCGCAGCGAGGCCCAGCAGCGCGGCGTGCCCAGCTGCGTCATGACCTTCGAGCCCCACCCGCGCGACTACTTTGCCCGTCTGGCGCGCCAGCCCGATCTGGCCCCCAGCCGCGTAGGCACTTTCCGCGACAAGATTGCCGATCTGGCCCACTGTGGCGTGGACCAGGTGGTAGTACTGCCCTTCAACGCGCGCCTGGCGTCGCTCAGCCCGCAAGGCTTTGTGCAAGAGGTGCTGGTAGACGGCGTGGGCGCCAACTACGTGCTGGTGGGCGACGATTTTCGATTCGGCGCCAAACGTGCGGGCGACTATGCCCTGCTGGACGCCGCAGGCACCGCCCACGGTTTTGACGTGGCGCGCATGAACAGCTACGAGGTGCACGGCCTGCGCGTCTCCAGCTCTGCGGTGCGCGAGGCCTTGGGCGACGGCCGACTGGACGATGCGGCGCGCTTGCTCGGCCGCCCTTACCGCGTGTCGGGCCACATCGTGCACGGTCGCAAGCTGGGGCGCAGCCTGGGCTTTCGCACCCTCAATTTGCGTTTTGCGCATTGGAAACCCGCCACCAGCGGTATTTTTGTGGTGCTGGTGCACGGCCTGACCGACAAACCACTGGCGGGTGTGGCCAATTTTGGTGTGCGCCCCTCGCTGGACGCCAACGACGTCAACGGCGGCCGCGTGCTCTTGGAAACCTATTGTCTGGACTGGCCCGCGTCGCTGGGCAGCGAGGGGGGCTACGGTAAAATCGTCAGCGTGGAACTGCTTCATAAACTGCACGACGAACGCAAATACGACGGCCTGGACGCCCTGACCCAAGGGATACAGCGAGACTGCGACGACGCGCGCGCCTGGCTGAGCGCCCGAATTTGACCGGGCACCCCAGCGCACCTTGCCCCGCGCACCTCGACGGGCCTGCCCCCAAGGCACAGCCATCGCCCCCGCCGTTCCTTTTTGCCACCCGGCACCGACTTAGAGATTTCCTATGACCGACACCGTTGACTACCGCAGCACCCTGAACCTGCCCGATACGCCCTTTCCCATGCGCGGCGACCTGCCCAAGCGCGAGCCGGGCTGGGTCCAAGCCTGGAACGAGGCCGGCCTGTACAAGCGCTTGCGCGCGTCCCGCATCGGTGCGCCGCTGTTTGTTTTGCACGACGGCCCACCCTATGCCAACGGCCAACTCCACATCGGCCACGCCTTGAACAAAGTGCTCAAGGACATGATCGTCAAGTCCAAGCAGCTCGCAGGCTTTGACGCCCAGTACATCCCCGGCTGGGACTGCCACGGTTTGCCGATTGAAAACGCGATTGAAAAGCTGCACGGCCGCAAACTCAGCCGCGACGACATGCAGGCCAAGAGCCGCGCCTTTGCCACCGCCCAGATTGACCAGCAGCGCGAAGACTTCAAGCGCCTGGGCGTGCTGGGCGACTGGGAGCGCCCCTACCGCACCATGGACTTTGCCAACGAGGCGGGCGAGATCCGCGCCTTTAAGCGCGTCATTGAGCGCGGCTTTGTTTACCGGGGTCTCAAGCCCGTTTATTGGTGCTTTGACTGCGGCTCCAGCTTGGCCGAGTTTGAAATTGAATATGCCGACAAAAAGAGCGACACGCTGGACGTGGCCTTCGAGTCGGCAGACAAAGCGGCACTCGCGACAGCCTTTGGCCTGAGCGCCCTGCCCTCGGCCACCAAAACGGCTTTTGCCGTGATTTGGACCACCACCGCTTGGACGATTCCCGCCAACCAGGCGCTCAATGCCAACCCCGCTATCACCTACGCCCTGGTGGACACACCGCGCGGCTACTTGGTATTGGCCGCGTCGCTGGTGGACAAATGCCTGGAACGCTATGGCCAGACCGGTACCGTGGTGGCAACGGCGTTGGGCGAAAAGCTCGGCGGCCTGAATTTCAAACACCCCTTTCACGACGTGCATGAAGGCTACCGCCGCCTCTCGCCCGTGTACCTGGCCGACTACGTGAGCGAAGGCGATGGCACGGGCATGGTGCACTCGTCTCCCGCCTATGGCGTGGACGACTTCAACAGCTGCGTGGCGCATGGCCTGAAGTACGACGACATCTTGAACCCGGTGCAAGGCAATGGCAGCTATGCCGAGGACCTGCCCTTGTTTGGCGGCATGAACATCTGGAAAGCCTGCCCCCGCATCATCGAAGTTCTGGGTCAGAGCGACCGCCTGATGGCCACCCACGCCATCACCCACAGCTACCCGCACTGCTGGCGCCACAAGACGCCGGTGATCTACCGCGCAGCCGCCCAGTGGTTTGTGCGCATGGACGAAGGCCCGGGCGTCTTCACCAAAGACAAAGCATCCAAAACACTGCGCCAGCTGGCTTTGGACGCAATTGAAGAAACGCGCTTCTACCCCGAGAACGGCAAAACCCGCCTGCGCGACATGATTGCCAACCGGCCCGACTGGTGCATCTCGCGCCAGCGCAGCTGGGGCGTGCCCGTGCCATTTTTTCTGCACAAAGACAGCGGTGAATTGCACCCCCGAACCATGGCCATCCTGGACCAGGCGGCTGACATCGTGCAGCACGGCGGCATTGAAGCCTGGAGCCGTGCCACGGTCGAAGACATCTTGTGCCAACCGGGTGACGAGCCCCAGGCCTACACCAAGAGCACCGACATTTTGGAAGTCTGGTTTGACAGCGGCTCCACCTTTGAGCACGTGCTGCGTGGCAGCCACAAAGACGCCTACGACCGCGCGCCTCACCACGAGCAAGGGCCGGAGACCGACCTCTATCTTGAAGGCCACGACCAGCACCGCGGATGGTTCCATAGCTCCTTGCTGCTGGGCTGTGCCCTGTATGACCGCGCGCCCTACAAAGGTCTGCTGACCCATGGTTTTGCCACCGACGGCCAGGGCCGCAAGATGAGCAAAAGCCTGGGTAACACCGTAGCGCCGCAAGAGGTCACTGAAAAAATGGGCGCCGAAATCGTGCGCCTGTGGGTGGCTTCCACCGACTATTCGGGTGACCTGAACATCGACGCCAAAATTCTGGCGCGGGTGGTGGACACCTACCGCCGGGTGCGCAACACCCTGAAGTTCTTGCTCGCCAATGTGAGCGACTTTGACCCCACCAAAGACAGCGTGGCAGCAGCCGACATGCTGGAGATCGACCGCTATGCGCTTGCCCGCACGGCGCAGTTGCAAGCCGACATCCTGGCGCACTTTGCCGATTACGAGTTCCACCCCGTGGTGTCCAAGCTGCAAATTTTTTGTTCCGAAGACCTGGGCGCCTTCTACCTGGACGTGCTCAAAGACAGGCTCTACACCACCGCGCCCCAATCGGCGGCACGGCGCTCGGCACAGACCGCGCTGTGGCATATCACCCAGGCCATGCTGCATTGGATGGCACCCTTCTTGAGCTTTACTGCCGAAGAAGCCTGGGCCACGCTGGGTGCCGAGGGCAAAACGCCCGCCGCGACCCGCGAATCCATCTTTATGGACACCTATGTGTCGCTGCCTGCCGCTGACGACGCGCTCTTGGCCAAGTGGGCACGCGTGCGCGAGATTCGGGAAGCGGTGAACAAAGAGATCGAAGTCTTGCGCGCCGCGGGCCAGGTGGGCGCATCGCTTCAAGCCGAGGTGCGCTTGACGCTAGCGCCTGAGGACTTTGCGCTGCTGCAAGGCCTGGGTGCCGATGTGAAGTTTGTGTTTATCACCTCCAAGCTCACCTTGGCGCAGGGCGATGCCTTGGCGATTGAGGCCACGGCCACCACCGCCACCAAATGCGAGCGCTGCTGGCACTACACCGGGGACGTGGGCAGCGATGCAGCGCATCCTGGCATCTGCGGACGCTGCGTGTCCAACCTCTACGGCACCGGCGAAACCCGGAGCGTCGCCTAGTGGCGCGGCGTGGCACAGGCACCGGCCCAGGGCTGCCGCACTGGCTGGCCCTGGCATTGCTGATCGTGATTGCGGACCAGTTCACCAAAGTGCTGGTGCTGGGCAGCTTTGCACTTGGTGAAGGCCGGGTTGTTACCGATTTTTTCAATCTGGTGCGGGTGCACAACGCGGGTGCCGCGTTTTCCTTTCTGGCTGGTGCCTCGGGCTGGCAGCGTTGGTTTTTTACCGGCCTCGGGCTGGTTGCCGCGGCGGTGATTGTGTGGATGCTCAAGCAGCACGCGGGTCAGCGTTTGTTTGGCTTTGCCATGGCCTGCATTTTGGGCGGCGCGATTGGCAATGTGATTGACCGCCTGCTCTATGGCTACGTGGTCGACTTCTTGGACTTCCACTGGGCGGGCATGCACTTTCCCGCCTTCAATGTGGCCGACAGCGCCATTACCGTGGGCGCCATCGGCCTGCTGCTGGACGAGCTCTTGCGGGTGCGTCGCGCCCGCTAGGGACTCAGTCCACCGTTGCGCCGGAATCCTTCACCAGCTTGCCCAGGCGCACGTTCTCTTTCTTGATCAAATCTGCGAACTGCGCTGCGGTGCCGCCCACCACCGGCGATCCAATGGCTTCCCATTTCTTTTGGAAATCGGGCTGCTGAAAAATCGTGTTGAGCGTGCTGTTGAGTTTGTCCACAATCTGCTGCGGTGTGCCAGAGCGCACTGCAATGCCGTGCCAGGCTGTCATTTCCATGCCGGGAAAACCGGCCTCGGCCATTGTGGGGACGTTGGGCAACGCAGCGCTGCGCTTAGTGGAGGTGACTGCCAGGGGCGTGAGCTTTCCGCCTTGGATATGCGGCAGAGAGCTGGCAATGATGTCAAACATCACACCCACCTGGCCACCCAGCACGTCGTTGAGCGCGGGCCCTGCGCCACGGTAGGGGATGTGGGCCAGATTGGTATCCAGCTGGGTGTTAAAGAGCTCGCCCGCCAAGTGCTGGGGTGTGCCGTTGCCGGCCGACGCAAAGCTCAGACTTGTCTTTTGCACTTTGAGCAGGTTCACCAACTCTTTGACGGTTTTGACACCCACTTTGGGGTTCACCTCCAGCACCAGCGGAAACGATGAAATTTGAATCACCGGTGCCAAGTCGGTCTGCGGGTTGAAGGGCATGCTTTTGTACAAGGTGGGGTTCACCGCCATGGGGCCGCTGGCCGCCAACAAAATGGTGTAGCCGTCGGCTGGCGCCTGTTTGGCTACCTCGGCACTGCCGGTATTGCCCCCTGCCCCACTCTTGTTGTCCACGATCACGGTCACGCCCAAGCGGGTTTGCAGCTCGGTCTGCAGCAGGCGGGCCATCAGGTCGGTCGGACCGCCCGGTGGGTAAGGCACCACAAAGCGAATGTTTTTGCTGGGGTAAGCATCCTCTGCGCTCGCCTGCAAAGGCACAGCCCATGCCAAGCCTGCACAAAGCAAGGCACTGAGCAAGCCGCTGCGGCGGCGATAAGTCATTGAATTTTTCATGGTGTCTCCTGCTGTTTATGGTTTGAAAAACGGAAGCTGCACTTGGCAGCCACGGACTCACCTGCCAAATTGAGCCCGCACCTCATGGGCTCGGGCCAAGGTGCGTCCGAGACTTTGCGCAGCCTGGGCGGCTTGTGCCACCAGGGCAGCGTTGTTGGGGGCCACTGTGCCGTCTTTGAGCTGCACATTGTTTTCAAAGCCCACGCGTACATGGCCGCCCAGAGCAGCCGCAGCGGTGACGCAGGCGTGCTCGGTAGCACCGAATGCACACACCGCCCAAGGCTCGGGACCGGTGTGGGCATGCACAAAGGGCACCACATCCAGCGGGTTGGATTGCTGCCCCGCGGTATAGCGCCCCAGCACAAACAGCAAGAACCAGGGCGCATCGGGCACCACGCCCCGCTCACGCAAGGTGCGCCAGCGCTGCAGGTCCACCGTGTCGTAGGCGATGACCTGGGTCATCACTTTTTCACGGGCGAGCCAGCCAAAAAAATCGGCCAACCCGGCGTCACCAATCTCGGGCTGATCAAGCTCGCGCAACCCGACCGACACGGCCTCCGGGCGCAGCGCTTGCACCATGGCAATTTGTGCGGGTGCCTGGTAGACCTTGGCTGCCTCGCTGGTCACCTGCAAAACGAGTTCCTGGCCCACCGCTTTTTTCACCGCGGCCAAGGCGGTGCGGTAGCCCTCGACATCCAGGCTGTGACGCCCTTGGGCATCACGGATGTGCAAATGCAACATGGACGCGCCCGCATCCAGACAGGCTTTGGCGGTGGTGGCCATGTGCTCAGGCGTCAAAGGCACTTGCGCGTGGTCGGTGTGTTGCTTGTACGCGCCGTTGGGTGCCGAGGTGATGATGAGGGGTTCCATGGGGTTCCGATTTGTTGGTGGTAGCAGGTATCAAGGTTGCGGGGTGAGCTTGAGCACGCGCATGCGATCCAAGGCCTCTGCGCCTTTGGCCAGTTTGAGCTGTCGTGGCAAGGTGCCGGTCTTGTGGTCAACCCAGTCAGCCTGGGCCAGTGTCTCGGTCTGCATAGGCAAGCCATCCAGCTCCGATAGCTGCGCTTCTTTGATCACCAGCAAGTACGGGTTGCCGTTGCGAGGCAATTGACTCGCGTTTTGCACACCCTCACTGGGCGCGCTGCGGTAAATGCCCAGCTCCCAGGCCACGATCGGGTCCAACTGGTACACATAGACCGGCGTGCTGCGGTCCTGCGCCAGCAACTGGTTCACGTTGTAAGCCACGGCGTAACGCAGGTAGGCGCTGAGCGTCATGCCTTCCAAGAACAGGTACAGCATGCAGACCGCTATCACGGGATAAATCAGTGCTGTGAATCTGCGCAGGTGCTCTCGCTGCACCACCGCGTAAACGGCCAGCGCAATAGCCATGGCCGCCATCCAACCCAGCAGCCAGGGTTGGCCTACGTACACCGCCATCGAAAAAGTTAAGGCCAAAACGAATGCGATAACGCCAATCTGCGCAATAAAAAATGGCGTGCTGGTCCGCTGCAACCACTGGGCCAGGTACTGCGCACTCAGAATCACGGCGAAGGGAAACAGGATGACGGTGTAGTAGTCCAGCTGAAATGCGGTGGCGCTGAACAGCGCAAAGGTCACAAAAAACGAGCCGCACAAAAAGAGGAACTTGGAGCGCTCGTCCACCGTCTGCCCAGGCAGCGCCCGCAAGCCAGCGACAAGCGCAGCGACAAACGTGGCCACCCAGGGCAAGAAGGCCCAGATAAACACGTGCACGAAGTACAGCGGCGTGCCCTCTTGGTTTTTGATCGGGCCCGAATTGAAAAATCGCCCGAACTGGCTGTCCCACACAAAGAAGCGGATGCCCGATACGCCAGTCTTGCCAAACACCACCTTCTCGGGATGGGCATCAAACTGAAGGTACAAGGACAAGAGCTCCGGGAAAGTGAACAGCAGCGACAAGGCCAATGCCAGCAACCATTTGCCACTGACGAAGTTGCGCCACTGGCCTTTGTAAATCCACACACAAGACAAGCCACTGCCAATGGTGATCAGGGTAAAAATCCCTTTGGTCATCACCGAGATGGCGCTGAACAAGGCGCCCAGCAGCAGGTATTTGGCCTTGGCCTGCGCGTCAAAGCGCAGCCAGTAGTAGCAGGCGGCGGTGATGCTGCCGGTTAAAAAAGCCTCGGCCTTGATGGCACTCGACGTGTACATCAGGTGGTAGGTGGACACCACCATCAACAAGGCCACCAATGCGACGTCCCGCCCGTAAAAGAGCCGCGCAATGCGGTAGGTGTAATAGCTTGCCAGCAGGTGAAACAGGAAGCCCGGCAGGATGTAGTTGAAGGTGCTGACGCCGCCGATTTTGAAGAAAAGCGCCGTCACCCAAAACGGAAAGTGCGGCTTGTCCAGCCAGTCCAGGTGGTCCAGCACCAGGTCGCCCCAATTGCCGGTGAGGGCGATGTGCTGCGACAGTGCCGCGTACAGCACCGAGTCGCCCTCGTTGATGATGGGCGTAAAAAGCGAGGCCGCATTGACCAGCAGGCTGATGACGATCGCCCACCGGATGTGGCGGGCGAGATGAGGCTCCAACCGCGTCATGGGGACGCCTTTGAGAACACTTGCCTCACAAGGTCAGGATGGTGCAACCGGTGGTCTTGCGTGCTTCGAGGTCGCGGTGGGCTTGCTGCACTTCTTCCAGCGGGTAGCGTTGGTCAATGTGAATATGCACCTTGCCACTGGTCACGGCCTCAAACAAGTCATCGGCGATTTCTTGCGTGCTTTCGCGGGTGGCGATGTGGGTGAACAGGGTTTGGCGGGTGAGATAAATCGACCCCTTGGGGCCCAAGATGCCGGGTGCCACAGGCGCCACGGGGCCGGAGGCATTGCCAAAGCTGGCCATCAGGCCAAAGGGCGAGAGGCAGTCCAAGGACTTGTCGAAAGTGTCTTTGCCCACCGAGTCGTAGACCACTTTGACGCCTTCGCCGCCGGTGATCTCTTTGACCCGCGCCACAAAGTCCTCGGTGGCGTAGTTGATGGCCACGGCAGCGCCATTTTTCAGGGCCAGCGCGCACTTGGCGTCCGAGCCCGCGGTGCCGATCAGCTTTAAGCCCAGGGCCTTGGCCCATTGGCAGGCAATGAGGCCCACGCCACCAGCGGCGGCGTGAAACAGCACGTAGTCAAAGGCCTGCAGACCGCCCTGGGGCAAGGTGCGCTTGAGCAGGTACTGCGCCGTCATGCCCTTGAGCATCATGGCAGCGCCCGTCTCAAAACTAATGGCGTCGGGCAGCTTGCACACGCATTTGGCTGGCATAACGCGGCGTTCGCAGTAAGCGCCGGGAGGCTGGCTGGCATAGGCCGCGCGGTCGCCCACCTGCAGATGGGTGACTCCCGCGCCCACGGCTTCAATCACACCTGCGGCCTCCATGCCCAGTTGCACCGGCAAGCTCATGGGGTACAGGCCGCTGCGCTGGTACACGTCGATGTAGTTCAGGCCGACGGCGTGGTGGCGAATGCGAACCTCGCCGGGGCCGGGTTCACCCACTGCGATGTGCACCAAGCGCATTTGCTCGGGGCCGCCGTGCTGGTCGATTTGAATGGAACGCGAGAGGTTGGAAGTCATGGCAAAAAGCTCCGAACGGGGTTAGGGGTGTGGGTGTGTGAATTTCGCAGTTTGATTGATTATGAGGGGCGCTTGCCCCGCGCCGCCTAGAAGGTACCGGCAAACGCGCCGCCATCCACCAGCAGATTTTGCCCGGTGATGTAACCCGCCTTGGGACTGCACAAAAAGGCACACAAGGCACCAAACTCTTGCGGCGAGCCAAAGCGTTGCGCCGGAATGCCCTTGCGCCGCTGCGCTGCCACAGCCTCCACGCTTTGCCCGGTTTTGCCCGCAGCCGACGCAAAGTTGCTGTTCAGACGGTCTGTGTCAAAGGCGCCGGGCAGGAGGTTGTTGATAGTCACGCCCTGCGCCGCTATGCCGCTGCGCGCCAGGCCCGCCACAAAACCGGTCAGGCCGCTGCGCGCGCCGTTGGACAAACCCAGCGTGTCAATGGGCGCTTTCACCGCGCTGGACGTGATGTTGATGATGCGGCCAAAGCCCCGTGCCGCCATGCCGTCCACCGTGGCTTTGATCAATTCGATCGGGGTGAGCATGTTGGCGTCCACGGCACGCATCCATTCCTCGCGCCCCCAGTCCCGAAAATTACCGACCGGCGGGCCACCGGCATTGGTCACCACAATGTCAAAGTCGCTGCGCAGGGCCCATACGGCCGCGCGGCCAGCTTCTGTCGTGATGTCCTGCGCACAGGTCTGGACCTGCGCGGCGTGGTCCGGCGCGAGCGTGGAGCGGATGGCTGCAGCCCCCTCTTCCAGCACCTCGGCGCGGCGCGCCACCATGAGCACATTCACACCCTCTTGGGCCAGCGCCTGCGCGCAGCCCCAGCCCAGGCCCCGGCTCGCGCCGCACACCAAAGCCCATTTGCCCTTCAGTTCCAAATCCATGGTTTACCCCTTGTTCTCATCCATTGTCGGGGCCTTGCTGCGTGTGCAAACAAAGACGCCCCCCATTACCAATACCGTGCCACCCAACACCCAGGGGGTGAGCGGCTCGTCCAAAAAAATCGCGGCCATGGCCAGCGTGGACATGGGCCCCACCATGCCCACCTGTGCCGCAAGGCCTGCGCCCAGGCGCTCAATGCCCATCATGACAAGCACCACCGGCACCACGGTGCAAGCGGTGGCGTTAATCAGCGAGAGCCACCAGACCGGCGCCCCGAGTTCCAACAGCACCGACACTGGGCGCAAGAGCGCGAATTGCCCGATACAAAAAACGCAGGCCACGCAACTGGCCAAGCCCACCAGCCGCAGCGAGCCAAGCCGCCGCACCATCTCGCCGCTGTAGGACAAATACAGGGCATAGCTCACGGCGCTGCCAAACACCAGGCTTGCGCCCAGCCAGACATCGTCCCCGGTCAGGCGCACTTCATGGCCAAACACCAGCACCACGCCGCCATAGCTGATGGCCAGACCTGCCCACTGGAATCGGCTGATCGCACGCCGGTACAGCACGGCGCCCAACATCAGGACCAGGGTCG
>CANBQX010000025.1 GCA_947371775.1 Comamonadaceae bacterium | reverse complement strand
GTGCGCATGGCGCGCGTCTCGCCGGTGTCGGGGTTGAACAGCACGGTGGCTTGTTGGATTTCGCGCCCGTCTTCAATCTCTTCAATCTGCCAGCGCACCTCGTAGTCGATGGCCTGCTGCATGAACTTGAAGCTGTTGAGGTTTTTGATCTCGCGGCGCGTGCCCAGCGGCTGGCCGGGCTTGCGCACCGACACGTTGGCGTCGCAGCGGAAAGAGCCTTCTTGCATATTGCCGTCGCAAATGCCAATCCAGGTGACGATCTCGTGCAGCTTCTTGGCATAGGCCACGGCCTCGTCGCTGGAGCGCATGTCGGGCTCGGTCACGATCTCCAACAGCGGCGTGCCTGCGCGGTTGAGGTCAATGCCAGACTGCCCAACAAAATCTTCGTGCAGCGATTTGCCTGCGTCCTCTTCCAGGTGCGCGCGCACCAGGCGCACGGTCTTTTTCTCGTCGCCGAGCAGAAAACTCACCTCGCCACGCTGCACCACCGGAATCTCAAACTGGCTGATCTGGTAGCCCTTGGGCAGGTCGGGGTAAAAGTAGTTTTTGCGCGCAAACACACTGCGCTCCGCGATGTGCGAGCCCAGCGCCAAACCGAGCTCAATGGCGCGCTCCACCGCGCCCACGTTCATCACCGGCAGGGTGCCGGGCAAGGCCAGGTCCACGGCGCAGGCCTGGGTGTTGGGCTCGGCGCCAAAGGCGGTCGGCGCGCGGCTGAAAATTTTGCTCTGGGTGGAGAGTTGGGCGTGCGTCTCAAAACCGATGACGACCTCGTAGCCCTGAACCAGCTTGGCGCTCATGCTGCGGCTCCCGGTTGTTGTGTGTGGTGGTCGGTCGCCAATTGAAACTGGTGTGCCACGTTCAGCAGTTTGGCTTCTTGCAGGTAGTTGCCAATCAGTTGCAGGCCCACAGGCATGCCGCCGTCGCCCAAGCCCACCGGCACACTCATGCAAGGCAAACCTGCGAGTGAGGCCGGTAGCGTGAAGATGTCGGCCAAGTAGTTGGCCACCGGGTCATCGGCCTTGTCGCCCAGCTTCCAGGCAGTGGTGGGTGCCACAGGACCGGCAATCACGTCACACTCGGCAAAGGCGCGCTGAAAGTCGTCGGCAATCATGCGGCGGATTTTTTGGGCCTGCAGGTAATACGCGTCGTAATAGCCGTGCGACAGTACATAAGCGCCGGTCATGATGCGGCGCTTCACTTCGTCGCCAAAACCCTCAGCGCGGGTCTTTTTGTACATATCGGTCAGGTCGGCAAAGTCCTTGGCGCGGTGGCCGAACTTGACGCCGTCAAAGCGGCTGAGGTTGGAGCTGGCTTCGGCCGGTGCAATGATGTAGTAGACGGGAATCGACAACTCGGTGCGCGGCAAGGAAATCGGCACCAGTGTTGCGCCTTGAGACTGCAACTGCGCCAGCGCGGCATCAATGCTGCCCCGCACATCGCCTGCCAGGCCCTCGCTAAAAAATTCGCGGGGAACGCCCACGCGCAAGCCTTGCAGGCTGTGGTTCAGCTGCGCAGAAAAATTTTCCTCGGCCACGTTGAGCGACGTTGAATCGCGGTCCAGATCGGGCCCGCACATGGCGCTGAGCAAGAGCGCGCAATCTTCGGCGCTGCGGGCCATCGGCCCGGCCTGGTCCAGGCTGGAGGCAAAGGCCACCATGCCATAGCGCGAGGCGCGGCCATAGGTGGGCTTGATGCCAGTGATGCCGCAAAACGCGGCCGGTTGGCGGATCGAGCCGCCGGTGTCGGTGCCCGTGGCCGCAGGCGCGAGCCGTGCTGCCACCGCCGCTGCGCTGCCGCCCGAGGAGCCGCCTGGCACATAGCCTGCATTCCAGGGGTTGGTGACCGGGCCATAGGCCGAGTTTTCATTGCTCGAGCCCATGGCGAACTCATCGCAATTGAGCTTGCCCAAGCTCACCATGCCGGCGTCGCGCAGGCGCGCCACCACCGTGGCGTCAAAGGGTGAGCGGTAGCCCGAGAGCATTTTGGAGCCCGCAGTGGTCGCAAAGTCGCGGGTGACGAACACGTCTTTGTGCGCCACGGGCACGCCCTCCAGTGGGCCTGCCGTGCCCTTGGCGAGCTTGGCGTCGGATGCGCGGGCTTGGGCGAGTGTGGCTTCGCTGTCGATGTCCAGAAACGCATGGTGCGGGTTGCCACCGCAGCGCGCCAAAAAGCGGGTTGCCACTTCAACGGCGCTCAACTCTTTGTTTTTCAGCAGCGCCGCCAATTCGGCCACGCCCAGGTTGTGCAGTTCAGTCATGCTTATTCAATCACTTTCGGAACCAAGAACAGTCCGCGTTCGACCGCCGGCGCGCTGCGCTGGTTGGCTTCGCGGGCATTGGGCTCGCTGGCCACGTCGGGGCGCAGGCGCAGGGTGATGCCATCGGCATCCGCGTCCGCGATGTGCACTTGCAAATGCTGCATGGCGTCTACTGGGTGGGCCATGGGCAGCACGCCGGTGGTGTCCACCTGGCTGATCTGCGTGACGATGTCAAAAAACGCATTGATCTGGCCCAGCATGCGCGCGCTCTCCTCGGGCTGGAGTTCTAAGCGCGCCAGATTGGCAATGCGGGCGATGTCGTTGGAGTCAAGGGACATGGTGAAAAAGGCGCCAATTTCGAAGGGTGGCCAGAGGCAGCGCAGGCGCCGCCCAGGGGCAATTTACAGGGGATGGGGTATTATCCTGCCTTTGGCTGGCACTGCATTTGTGCACTCTGCCCCCCTACTCCATTACCGTTTTTACCCCACCCACCCAGGCCACGTGGCGCGCCATCGCACCCCGGGCCCGTAGAGGATTTGCAATGTTTGGCGCTTTTACCCGTTATTTTTCCACCGACCTGGCCATTGACTTGGGCACGGCCAACACCCTGATTTTTGTGCGCGACAAAGGCATCGTGCTGGACGAACCCTCGGTCGTGGCCATCCGCCACGAAGGCGGCCCCCAAGGCAAAAAATCCATCCAAGCCGTCGGCAAAGAAGCCAAGGCCATGCTGGGCAAGGTGCCAGGCAATATTGAAGCCATTCGCCCCATGAAGGACGGCGTGATTGCCGACTTCACCGTGACCGAGCAAATGCTCAAGCAGTTCATCAAGATGGTGCACCCGCGCAGCGTTTTCCGCCCCAGCCCGCGCATCATCATTTGTGTGCCCTGCGGCTCCACTCAGGTCGAGCGCCGCGCGATTCGCGAGTCCGCCTTGGGCGCCGGTGCCAGCGAGGTGTATTTGATCGAAGAGCCCATGGCAGCTGCTATTGGCGCTGGTTTGCCCGTGAGCGAGGCCTGCGGCTCCATGGTGGTCGACATTGGTGGCGGTACCACCGAGGTGGGCGTGATCTCGCTCGGTGGCATGGTCTACAAAGGCAGCGTGCGCGTGGGTGGCGACAAGTTTGACGAGGCCATCATCAACTACATCCGCCGCAACTACGGCATGCTGATTGGCGAGCCCACGGCAGAAGCCATCAAGAAAAAAATCGGCTCGGCCTTCCCAGGCTCCGAGGTGAAAGAAATGGAAGTGCGCGGGCGCAACTTGTCCGAGGGCGTGCCCCGCAGCTTCACGATTTCGAGCAACGAAATTTTGGAAGCGCTGACCGACCCGCTCAACAACATCGTCTCTGCCGTCAAAAACGCGCTGGAGCAAACGCCTCCCGAGTTGGGTGCAGACATCGCCGACCGCGGCATGATGCTCACCGGTGGCGGCGCCCTGTTGCGTGACCTGGACCGCTTGCTGGCCGAAGAAACCGGTCTGCCCGTGCTGGTGGCCGAAGACCCGCTGACCTGTGTGGTGCGGGGCTGCGGCATTGCGCTGGAGCAGATGGAGCGCCTGGGTTCGATTTTCACCAACGAATAAGCGTCCCAGACAGCGATGGCGCGCGCTACGCTGGGCCGGGAACCACCGGCGTTTTTCCGCCAAGGGCCGTCCGCTCTTTCCCGTTTGCTGGTGTTCAGCAGCCTGGCCTTGCTGGTCATGGTGGCCGATGCACGCTGGCACATGGTGCAGCCTCTGCGCTCTGCCTTGTCAGTGCTGCTATACCCCGTGCAGTGGCTTGCCATGCGCCCGCTCATCGTGGCGGACGCCACACGCACCACCTTGGATGGCTTCAGCCGCAATGAGGCGGATTTTCAACAACTGCGCCAGCAACTCTCGGTACAGGCACAGCGTGCCAACCTGGCAGAGCAGCTGCTCTTGGAAAACCGCCGACTGCGCGCATTGATCGCACTGCAGCAGCGCCTTGAGTCCCCCTCGCATGCGGCGCAAGTGCTTTACGACGCCGCCGATCCCTACAGCCGCAAAGTGGTACTGGACAAAGGCGAGGTGCAGGGCATGCGCCTGGGCGCACCGGTGGTAGACGAACTGGGTGTTTTGGGCCAAGTGACCCGGCTGTTTCCCATGGTCAGCGAAGTCACCCTGATCACTGACCGTGACCACGCCATCCCCGTGCAGAACGCACGTACCGGTGCGCGCGGTGTGGCCTATGGCGATACCTCCAGCCATGCCGATGCTTTGGAGCTGCGCTTCATGGCCGCGAATGCGGACGTGGCGGTAGGCGATTTGCTAACCACCAGCGGCGTGGACGGGGTGTATCCGCCCGGTTTGCCCGTGGCCCGCATTGAGAAAGTAGAGCGGCGCACCGATGCGGTGTTTGCCCGCATTTACTGTGTGCCGCTGGCGCTGGTGTCCGCCGCCGCCCAGGTGCTGGTGATCGACCCTGTGGGTGCGGATGCGCCGGAGCGTCCCGCGCCTGCGCCGGAGCCCAAGGCTGGCAAAAACGGAGGTCGCCGATGATCATGCGCCCCGGCCAGCGGCTGTTGATGCCCGTCAACCCGAGCTTTGTCTGGGCGTCGTTGATCGGTTCTCTGCTGCTGCACATGGTGGCCAATATGCTGCTCTGGGGGCGCGCGGCATGGGCGCCGGACTTGCTCTCGATCGTATTGGTGTTTTGGACCGTGCACCAGACGCGCCGCGTCGGCATGGCCACAGCCTTCGTCGCCGGTCTGCTGGTGGATGTCTACCAGGGCGGTTTGCTCGGGCAGCACGCCCTGACCTACACCGTGCTGAGCTACCTGGCCATTACCGTGCACCGGCGACTGCGCTGGTTCAGCGTGACGGACCAGGCGCTGCAGGTGTTTCCACTGTTTGTGTTGGCGCATGCCTTAGAGGCGCTGCTCAGCGTGCTGGTGGGCGGTGGTTTGCCCGGCTGGTGGGCGCTGTTGGCACCCGTGGCAGAGGCCCTGTTGTGGCCGCTGGTCAGCGTGGTGTTGCTGGCCCCGCAGCGCCGTGCGCCTGATCCGGACGAAAACCGTCCGCTCTAGCAGTACCCGGCACCATGGAACTGCGCAATGTAGAGGGCGACCTGGCCCGGTTTCGCACCCGAATTTTTGTCTTTACCCTGCTGGTGGGGGTTTGCTTTTTCCTGCTGCTGAGCCGATTGGTCTACCTGCAGGTCTGGCGGCACGAGGACTTGCGCGCCCAGGCCGAGAGCAACCGCACCGCCATCGTGCCCATCGTGCCCAACCGGGGCTTGATTGAGGACCGCAACGGCATCGTGCTGGCGAGCAACTATTCGGCCTATACGCTGGAGATCACGCCTTCCAAAGTCGCCGATTTGGACGCCACCATCGAAGGCTTGGCAGCAGTCGTCGACATTGCCCCACGCGACCGCAGGCGTTTCAAAAAGCTGATGGACGAGTCCAAGAGCTTCGAGTCCGTGCCGATTCGCAGCCGGTTGACCGACGCCGAAGTGGCGCGCTTTGCCGCGCAACGGTTTCGCTTTCCCGGGGTGGAGATCAAGGCGCGGCTGTTTCGCAACTACCCCTATGGCGAACTGGCCAGCCATGTGATTGGCTACATTGGCCGCATCAATGCCAGCGAAAAAGAGGCCATCAGCAACGACGACGACCAAGGCAATTACCGGGGCACCGAATACATTGGCAAGCTCGGCATTGAGCAAAGCTTTGAGCGCCAGCTCCATGGCACCACCGGCGTTGAACATATTGAGACCTCGGCGGGCGGGCGCGCGGTGCGCCGCCTCTCCAGCAGCCCTGCCACACCGGGCGACACAGTGGCCTTGTCCATCGACATCAAGCTGCAGTACCTGGTGGAGCAAATGTTTGGCGAGCGCCGCGGTGCGCTCGTTGCGCTGGATCCGAAAACCGGTGAAGTGCTGGCCTTTGTCAGCAAGCCCACGTTTGACTCCAACTTGTTTGTGGAAGGCATTGACCAGGACAACTGGCAAATGCTCAATGAGTCGCCGGACCGGCCGCTTCTGAACCGGGCCTTGCGAGGCACCTATCCGCCGGGCTCCACCTACAAGCCCTTTCTGGCATTGGCCGCCTTAGAGACCGGAACGCGCAATGCCACGACGCTGATCAACGACCCCGGCTTTTACATGTTTGGTGGGCACCGCTTTGGCAGTCCGGAAAATGAGCGCGGTGGCATCATGGACATGCGTCGCGCCATTGTGGAGTCGAGCAACGCGTACTTCTATTCCTTGGCCAACGAGCTCGGTGTGGAAACCATGCACGACTTCATGGCGCCACTGGGGTTTGGCCAGATCACCGGCATTGATGTGCTGGGCGAAGTGCGCGGCGTCTTGCCCAACCAGGAGTGGAAGCGCAATTACTACAAGCGCCCCGAGCAAAAAAAATGGTACGCCGGTGAGACGATTTCACTGGGCATCGGCCAAGGCTACAACAGCTTCACCATGCTGCAATTGGCCCAGGCCACCGCCGCGCTGGCCAACCAGGGTGTCAAGCACCGCCCGCGCCTGGTGACCTCGACCCGCGACGCCAGCAGCCATGCCAGCACCGTACTGAGTACCGAGCCCGGCCAGGATTTGAAACTCAAGCCGGACAACATCGCGGTGATCGTGCAAGCCATGGTGGGCGTGACGCAAGAGGGCACCTCGGCCCGGGTGTTTGCCGGGGCACCCTATTTGAGCGGTGGCAAGACCGGCACCGCCCAGGCGGTCAGTTTGGGAAAAAACGAAAAATACAACGCCGCGCGCATGGAAGAGCGCCAGCGCGACCACTCGCTGTATGTGGCATTTGCTCCGGCGCAAGACCCGCAGGTGGCGCTGGCCGTGATTGTGGAAAACGCGGGATTTGGCGCCGCCTCGGCTGCGCCCATTGCCCGGCGTGTCTTTGACTACTGGCTGCTGCACCAATACCCCAGCGCCGACGATCTGGCCGCGGTCAGCAAGGGTCTTGCCGCTGCACCCATTGGCACGCCGCGCAAAGTGTCTGACATGCCCTGGCCCCCGCCGGAGTTGGCCAAGCCCTAAGGGCGAAACGCAGCCTCAGCGCAAAAACGCGTCCCAGCCGGTCTTGAGGATGAGTGCGCTGACCACCACCAAAAAACCGATGCGTACAAAGCCGGTGCCGTGCTTGAGCGCAAGGTGCGTTCCCGCCATGCTGCCCGCCATATTGGCCAGTGCCATGGCCAGCACCAGGTGCCACCACACGTGGCCGGTCAGGGCAAACAGGCTGAGCGCGGCCAGATTGCTGGCGGTGTTGAGCAGCTTGGCACTGGCCGAGGCATGCAAAAAGTCAAAGCCCGCTACGCGCACCAGCAAGAAGACAAAAAAGCTGCCGGTGCCGGGGCCAAAAAATCCGTCATAAAAGCCAATGGCCGTGCCAATCGCGCACAACACTGCGGTTTGCGTCCGCCCCGCAAATCGGGGTGCGTGGCTGTGGCCGAGCTCTTTTTTGGCCAAGGTGTAAATCAGCAAAGCCACCAACACCACGGGCAGCGCCTTGCGCAGGTATTCGGGGCTGAGTTGCGTGACCAGCCACGCGCCCGCGAGGGATGCGAGCAGCGCCGCCACCGCAGCGGGTGCCAGTGACGCCCACGGCAAACGCACTTGGCGGCTGTAGCGCCAAGTGGCCAAGGCAGTGCCCCATACCGAGGCCCCTTTGTTGGTGCCGAACAGCGTGGCGGGTGCCGCACCAGGGTAGGTGGCAAACAAGGCGGGTGTGAGGACCAGACCGCCGCCGCCGACAATCGAGTCGACAAAACCGGCCAGTAGCGAGGCCAGCGTGATGATGAAAAGGTCCATGGCGTGGGATGGTGGTGGAGAAATAAAAAAGCACTGGGATCGCCAGTGCTTTTTACCCTTTTTCTAAAGGTGTGAGTCATTGCGGGGCAATGCTTTTGTCTCCTCGGCGTCGACTTCGCGCTAGGCGGGGCCTTCACTTTTCGCAGTTGCACGTCCTAGGGACAGCGCTGTAAATGTAGGTGAAAACGGCGGGCCTTACATCAGTGCTTACCCTGCTCGCACCTGTATGCACGCTTACGCGGCGGCGGCATCTTCGGCAATCCACTGCGCGGCTTTCTCCGCAATCATCAGTGTGGGCGAATTGGTGTTGCCACTGGTGATGCGCGGCATGACGCCCGCATCCACAACCCGCAGTCCTGCCACACCGTGGACGCGCAGGCGCGCATCGACCACGGCCAGGGGGTCGCTGGCCTTGCCCATCGCCGTGGTGCCCACGGGGTGAAAGATGGTGCTGGCAATATCGCCGGCCAGCTTGGCCAGTTCTTCGTCGGTTTGAAATTCGACGCCGGGCTTGTATTCCTGCGGCATGTAGGGTGCCAGCGCACTTTGCGACACGATGCGCCGTGTCACCCGCAGCGAATCGGCCGCGATTTTGCGGTCGCTCTCGGTGCTCAGGTAGTTGGGGGCGATTGCGGGCGCGTCTTGAAAATTCGGCGATTGAATGTGCACGGTGCCCCGGCTCGTGGGGTTGAGGTTGCAGACGCTGGCGGTGATGGCGTCGAAGGTGTGCAAGGGCGATCCAAACGCGTCCAGGCTCAGTGGTTGCACGTGGTATTCCAGATTGGGGTAAGGCTGGGCCGGGTCGCTGCGGGTGAAGGCGCCCAACTGGCTGGGTGCCATGCTCATGGGGCCACTGCGTTTGAAAGCGTATTCCATGCCGATACGCGCTTTGCCCCACAGGCTGCTGGCCAGGCGGTTGAGCGTGGTGGTGTTCTTGACCTTGAACACCGCGCGAATTTGCAAATGGTCTTGCAAGTTGGCGCCCACGCCGGCCATGTCCTTGACGACGGCCACACCGTGGCTTTGCAGTACTTGCGCAGGCCCCAGGCCCGAGAGCTGCAGCAGCTGGGGCGATGCCACGGCCCCGGCGCTCAAAATCACTTCGCGCCGCGCGCTTGCGGTCACCATCTCGTGCCCGTTCCAGACCTGGACACCGGTGCAGCGCAGAGGCTCGCCGTCGGTGCCGCCTTGCAGCACGAGCTTGGAGGCTTGTGCGCTGGTCCACATCTCAAAGTTGGGCCGCCCGTAGCAGGTCGGGCGCAAAAAGGCTTTGGCTGTGTTCCAGCGCCAGCCCTTTTTTTGGTTGACCTCGAAGTAGCCCACACCTTCGTTGTCGCCGGTGTTGAAGTCGTCGGTGGCGGGAATGCCCGCTTGCTGGGCGGCGCGGGCAAAGGCTTCCAGCACGTCCCAGCGCAGCCGCTGCTTGTCCACGCGCCATTCGCCACCCGCTTTGCGGTGGCGCAGCACCTCGTGGTAGGGGGAGTTGGTAGTTTGAAGAAGGCCTGCTTCGCTGCCGTGGGCCCCGTGCAATGCGCTGGCACCCTTGTGGTGGTCCTCGTGCATCTTGAAATAGGGCAGGTTGTTGTTCCAGCTCCAGCTCTCGTCACCCAGCAGCTGCGCCCAGCCGTCGTAGTCGCGCGCCTGGCCGCGCATGTAAATCATGCCGTTGATGCTGCTGCAGCCGCCCAGTGTTTTGCCGCGCGGGTAAATCAGGCTGCGGCCGTTGAGGCCGGCTTCGGCTTCGGTCTTGTACATCCAGTCGGTGCGCGGATTGCCAATGCAATACAGGTAGCCCACCGGAATATGAATCCAGTGGTAGTCATCACGCCGCCCGGCCTCAATCAGCAGAACGCGCTTGCTGGCATCGGCACTCAGCCGGTTCGCCAGCAGGCAGCCTGCGGTACCGGCGCCAACGATGATGTAGTCAAAGGTGGTGTCACTCATGGCGTTTATTTTCCGGCCCACACGGGTTTGCGTTTTTCTTGAAAGGCCTTTTGGCCCTCGCGCGCATCGTCGGTCAAAGTGAACAGGGCAATTTGACTCTCCGTAAACGCCATCGACTCCTCAAACGCCATGGCCTCCACCTTTTTCATGGTGTACAGGCCCCGTCGCACGGCGGCCGGGGATTTGTCCAGCATGCGCGAGAGCAGCCAGTCCAGCTTGGCGTCCACGTCCTCGTCCACGTAGTTCACCAATCCATAGCCCAAGGCTTGTGCGCTGCTGATGGGCTCGCCGGTGATGCACATTTCCACCAGCGTGCGCCGTGGAATCAGGTGCTGCAGCACGCTGAGCACCTGCGCTGGAAACACACCGACCTTGACTTCGGGCAGTCCAAACACGGCGTGGCTGCTGGCCACGGCCAGGTCGCACATGGACAGCAAACCCATGCCACCGGCCATGCAGGCGCCGTTGACGCGCGCAATCAACGGTACATAACTGGCTTTGGCCACGCGCAAGAGCTGCGCCAGGTGACCATGGGGCTCGGAATAGTCGGTGGTAAAGGCCTGGGCGTTTTGCAAATCCGCTCCGGCGCAAAAGGCCTTGCTGCCTGCGCCGGTGACCACAATGGCGCGCACGCTGCGGTCAGCCTGCGCTTGGGAAATCGCCTGGGCCATGCCGGCCAGCACGCCATGGCTCATGGCGTTGCGCCGTTCTTCCCGAGTGATGGTGAGCCACAGCACCGGGCCTCGCAATTCCACGGTCAGGTCAGGGCTGCAGACGTAGGGGGTGGTGGCATCCGTCATGGTGGGCTTTCATGAAAAGGCGGGCTCATCCGTGGCCCAGCGCGGGAAAGAGTTTGGTCAGGCCGTCGGACATCACTTCGACGGCCAATGCGGCCAGGATCAGGCCCATCAAACGCGTCATCACGTTGATGCCGGTTTTGCCCAACACGCGGGCAATTGGTTGCGCCAGCGAAAAACACAGTGCAGTGGCCAGCGCCACGACCACGCCATATCCGACCAGAGTGCTCATTTGGAGTAAGGTCTTGGCCTTGTCGGCATAAATCACCACAGTGGACATGGTGGCCGGGCCCGTGAGCAGGGGGATGGTCAGCGGCACCACCGCGATGCTGGCGCCCATGGCCGCCTTTTCGGCGCCGTCCTGCAACTCATGGGAGCTGGGCTTGGCTTCGGCCGGTTGTGCGTTGAGCATGTTGAGCGCACTGGTGAGCAGCAGCATGCCCCCACCCACCTGGAAACTGGCCAGAGAAATACCAAAAAACTCCAATATCTGCAGCCCTGCCAGTGCGCTGACGGCAATCACCACAAAGGCGCTGAACGAGGACACCTGAATCGTGCTGCGCCGCTGCGCAGGCGAAAAATTCTGGGTGTAGTGGATAAAAAACGGCACGATGGCCAGCGGGTTGACGATGGCCAGCAGGGTTACCAGCGGTTTGAGTTCCATGGAGTGTCCAAAGTGGGCCCAAAGCCCTGGGCGCGCATCGTACCTTAGCGGGTGCGCACCCGCAGTGCACCTACAGGTCCAGGTAATGCTTGCGCCAGAAATAAAACATCAGCCCGGCTGCAACCAGAACCATCAAGGCCATACAGGCCTCAAAACCGTACTCCAGGTGCAGCACCGGCATGAACTCGAAGTTCATGCCAAAAATGCCAGCCATCAGGTTCAGCGGCAAAAACACGGCGGTGAGCACCGTCAGGGTGCGCATGATGTCGTTGGTGCGGTTGCTCTGGGCATTGAAGTGCATTTGCACGGCGGTCTCTGCGTTTTGCTCCAAGCGCTGCACGTGGCGCACCACGCGCTCGATGTGCTCGAGCACATCACGGCTTCGCACTTGCAGCAGCTCGCGATCGCGCTGGGCGGCGGCGGTTTGTGGCTCCGGCCAGGTTTTGACCGCTTCAATCCAGTCCTGAATGCTGGCGCGTTGGTCTTCGCACACTTCATCGAGTTGGTGCAGGGCCAAGCGCGCGTCCAGCAAAGATGACCAATTGTTGAATCGCGTTTTGGGGTTGAGCAACTTGGCCTGCCAGTGGTCGAGCTGGCGTGTCAAATCTCGGCGCAGCGCCAAGTAACCGTCCACCATGTGGTTGACGATGCGCAGCATCAAATCCGCAGAGTCGTTGGGAATGAATGCGCCCGCGGTGTGGGACTTGGAGTTGGCACTTTGCACCAGCTTGGCCGTATACCCTTCGCGCACCGCGCAGTCGTCGGGGTGCACCGTGAGTAGCAAGCGGTCCATCACCGCAAAGCCCACCGGGCTGGTATCGATGTGGCGCAGTATGGGCAAGCCGCTGCGTTTGCCGGGGTGCGCTCCCTCATTGAATTCCTGCCCTGCGCCAGCGTGCGCAGCCGCCAAGCGGCGAAAAATCAAAATGTCGTAGTCCGAGGTGTAGTCGTAATGCGAAGGCAGCTGGGCATTGAGCAGGTCGCTGACGTGCAAGTCCAGCAGCTGCACGCCGCACAGCGTTTGCAATGTGGATTGCAGAGCAGCCAGATCGGACTCCAGCGCACTGCGGCCGCAGGAGATCCAGACAAAGCCTTGCTCTGGCATCCCTTGGTCGTTCAGGCTTTGTAGCGACTTGGTTTCGCTCAGGCCGTCTTTTTCAATCGTGAATATCCGCATGGTCGTCTTTCATTGCCTGGCGCGAGGCCGGCAGGTGGCGGGATCAGGCCTTGAGAGCGCGCGCGGCGTCCAAGGCGAAATAGGTGAGCACTCCATCGGCGCCGGCACGCTTGAAGGCCAACAGGCTCTCCAGCATGACCGCATCATGGTCCAGCCAGCCGTTGGCGGCAGCAGCTTTGAGCATCGCGTATTCGCCCGATACTTGGTAGGCGAAGGTGGGGACTTTGAATTCGTCTTTGACGCGGCGTACCACGTCCAAGTAGGGCATGCCGGGCTTGACCATCACCATGTCGGCGCCTTCGGCGATATCCATGGCGACTTCGCGCAGGGCCTCGTCGGTATTGGCAGGGTCCATCTGGTAGACCTTTTTATTGCCTTTGCCCAGGTTGCCAGCCGATCCCACTGCATCGCGGAAGGGGCCGTAAAACGCACTGGCATATTTGGCGCTGTAGGCCATGATGCGGGTGTGTACCAGCTTTTCTGCCTCCAGCGCCTGGCGAATCGCGCCAATGCGCCCGTCCATCATGTCGCTGGGCGCCACGATGTCCACGCCAGCACGGGCCTGGGTCAGCGCTTGCTGCACCAGCACGGCCGTGGTCTCGTCATTCAGGATGTAGCCATCCTGGCCGGGTCGTGTATCCGGCAGGCCGTCCTGGCCGTGGGTCGTGAAGGGGTCGAGCGCCACGTCGGTCATGACGCCGAGCTGGGGAAACTCTTTTTTCAAGGCACGTACGATGCGCGGGATTAAGCCGTCGGGGTTGAGGGCCTCGGCGCCGTCGTAGCTCTTGAGCAAGGGGTCAATCACCGGAAACAAGGCCATGACCGGGATCTCCAAGCGCACGCACTCTTCGGCCACTGGCAGCAGCAGGTCCAGACTCAGACGCTCCACGCCGGGCATGGAATGAATAGGTACGCGCTGGCCCTGCCCCTCCACCACAAACACGGGGTAAATCAGGTCGTGGGCGGTGAGCCGGTTTTCACGCACCAGGTTGCGGGTGAAATCGTCGCGGCGCAAGCGACGCGGACGGCCAAGGGGGAAGGGGGCGGGAGCGATCATGGGCAAAATTGTGCCTGACTTCGCTGACGAAGCGGCCGAAGGGCTGTCAACCATGGAGTGCACACACTTTCCGGCACGCTTGCGTATTGCATTGGTTAAACGAATTTCGTAAATCTACGCAAATAAGAAATTTATCCTATTGATTTGTGAAAATTCTGATATTCTCAACAACGGGCGCCCTGGTGCCCCCCGCTTTTCCTCCCTGAGCGGGGCCTCGATGTGTCATAGCAAAAAGGCTTATCACCCCGGCCCATGTGCTGGGGTTTTTTTTGCCTGCCTGCCGGGCAATGCGGCCTGCCGGCGTGGCGTCCGACTACACTTTGCCCATGCTTTGGGTCAAATCGTTTCACATCATTTTTGTCGCCAGCTGGTTTGCAGGCCTGTTCTATTTGCCTCGCATTTTTGTCAATTTGGCCATGGTGGAGCCGCATTCGGACGCTGAACGGGCGCGGCTATTGCTGATGGCGCGCAAGCTCTTGCGCTTTACCACTCTGCTGGCCGCGCCTGCCTTGGTGCTGGGCCTGACCCTATGGCTGTGGTACGGCATCGGCTTGGGGCCCGGCAATGGCTGGATGCATGCCAAGCTCGGCATAGTGGTGCTGGTGGTGGGCTACCACCACGCCTGCGCCCGCATCTTGCGCAAATTCGAGGCCAATGCCATGCACCGCAGCCATGTGTGGTTTCGCTGGTTCAATGAAGCGCCGGTGCTGATGCTGGTGGCCGCAGTGCTGCTGGTGGTGGTTAAGCCCTTCTAAGCGGCGGCCGGCCATGCGCAAGTCTGCTGCCTGGCCTGTGACATGGATGTATGTCGCCCTGGTGGTGTACGCCAGTCTGTACCCCTTTTCCAATTGGCGCGACCAGGACATCGCACCCTGGGCCTATCTGTTCGCATCGATTCCCCGCTACTGGTCTGGCTTTGATGTGGCTATCAACATCGTCGGATACCTGCCTCTGGGGGGGCTGTTGGTGCTGCTGACCTTGCGCACCAACCAGCGCGACCTGCCGGTGGCGCGCGCCGTGCTGTTGGCGAGTGTGCTTTCCTTGGTCATGGAAGGGCTGCAAAGCTATTTGCCCCAGCGTGTGGCATCCCGCGAAGATTGGTTGCTCAACACGGTCGGTGCCGCATTGGGCGCTGGCATGGCGCAGGCCATGGTGCGTTGGGGCTGGTTGGCCTGGTGGGATGATTGGCGCAGACGTTGGCTGGCACCGCATTCGCGCGGGGTGCTGGCGCTGCTGCTGGCTTGGCCAGCCGCCTTGTTGTTTCCTGCGGCCGTGCCGTTTGGTGTGGGTCAGGTCTGGAACCGCTTGACGGGCTATTTAGAAACTTTGCTGCCGTGGGAGATCAAGGCCTCCGCTCCAGCAAAAGTAGCCGTATTTTTAAGCCCTAGCTCGGAAATTTTGTGCGTGGCACTGGGGCTGTTGGTGCCCTGCTTGCTGGGCTTTTGTGTCGTGCACGCACCGCGCCACCGGGTGGCGCTGGTGATGGTAATGCTGGCTGTCGGCAGCGCTGCTACCGGCTTGTCGGCAGCGCTGAGCTGGGGGCCCGACCACACCTGGGCTTGGCTAAACCCCAGCACCTTCACCGGTGTGGCCTTCGGTGCCGTTGCGGCGCTGGCGCTGGTGCGCGTCGCGGCACCCGTAAGTGCCTCTGTGGCATTGTTGGCGCTGGGCTTTAGTGTGGGGCTGTTGAATCAGGCCCCCGACAGCCCCTACTTTGCCCAAACCTTGCTGGCCTGGGAGCAGGGCCGCTTCATCCGATTCAACGGCATTGCCCAATGGCTGGGCTGGGCCTGGCCCTATGCGGCCATGGGCGTGGCATTGACGCACATCACTGGGCGCAGACGCGGCAATTGAAAGTCGGCCACTAAAATTGGCAGATGAACTCTGCTATGCCCTCCGACGCCAGCGACAAACCCTACTTTGCACGCCACATATTTTTTTGCCTGAACGAGCGCAAAAACGGCGAGGAGTCCTGTGCCCATCACCAGGCGCAGGCCGGTTTTGACCGTTGCAAGCAGCGCATTCGTGAGGCCGACCTGTCTGGTCCCGGCCACGTGAGGGTCAACAAAGCCGGTTGCTTGGACCGCTGCGCTGGCGGTCCGGTGGCGGTGGTCTACCCGGAGGGCGTTTGGTACACCTACGTGGACGCCAACGACATCGACGACATCGTCAGCGAACACTTGATCGGCGGCAACGTGGTACAGCGGCTGCTATTACCGCCGCAGGTGGGGCGCTGAGCCCACCATGAATCCACGCACCGTCAAAACCACGGTTCAGGGTCCTGCGGGAACCCTGGAGTTGATGGTCGACGCACCGCAGCTTGATCCAGGACAACGGGCACGCGGCACCGCTGTGATTGCCCACCCCCACCCCTTGTATGGCGGCACCATGGAAAACAAGGTGGTGCAGACCCTGGCGCGCGCATTTGTGCAAAGCGGTTGGCAGGCGGTGCGCTTCAATTTTCGGGGCGTGGGCGCCAGCCAGGGCAGTTATGACGAAGGCCGTGGTGAGTTGCAAGACCTGTTGGCCGTGGTGGCGCAATACGCCCAGGGTTACGCGCAGGGTTACGCGAAGGGTCAGGGCGACCCAGCGGACGTACCGGGTGCCTTGGCCTTGGCGGGCTTTTCCTTTGGCGCTTTTGTCACCAGCCAGGCGGTGGCGCAGCTGGCAGCGCAGCGGCCGATTTCGAGCATCGTATTGGTGGGCACTGCCGCCAGCCGCTTTGCGGTGGCGCCGGTTCCTGAGGACTTGCACGCCCGTACGCTGGTAGTTCATGGCGAGCAAGACGACACGGTGCCTCTGGCCGATGTCATGAACTGGGCCCGTCCACAAAAACTGCCTGTCACGGTGATTCCCGGGGTTGAGCACTTCTTTCATGGACAATTGCCGCTTTTACGCAGCCTGGTGGCGCGGCACTTGGCCGCACCTTAAGCCACAGCGCACCGGCTGAAGCCCCTGTGCCCAGCGCGCGCACCCCTCACCTTAGAAGCTTTCATGACATTTCACCCGATGCTTACCTTCTTTTTTCGATCTTTTATGGCTTTCATCCTGGCTGCAGGCTGGATGGCGGCGTGCGCCCAAACGCCTCAGCCCCCGGAGATTGCTGCGCGCTCCCACCTGTTGATCGATGTGACAGCGCACCAAATACTGGCCTCCAAGGACATTGACTCGCCCATGGAGCCGGCATCGCTTACCAAGCTGATGTCGGCCTATTTGGTGTTTGACGCGCTGAAATCCAAAAAAATCAGCCTGACCCAGACCTTTGGTGTGAGCGAGCGCGCCTGGAAGATGCCGGGCTCGCGCATGTTCATCGACCCCAAGATGCAGGTGCCGGTCGAAGACTTGATCAAAGGCATGGTGGTGCAATCTGGCAATGATGCGACCATGGCGCTGGCCGAAGGCGTGGGCGGCGATGTTGCCCATTTCGTGCAAATGATGAACAACCAGGCCCAGCTGCTGGGCATGAAATCCACCAGCTATAAAAATCCCGAGGGCTTGACCGAGCCGGGTCACACGACCACGGCACGCGACTTGGCCACCCTGGCCACGCGCCTGATGTCGGACTTCCCGGAATACACCGGCTACTACGCCATCAAAAAGTACCGCTACCCCGGCACGCCCGCGGCCAACGACAACAACCGCAATCTTTTGCTGCTGCGCGACCCGACAGTGGATGGGCTCAAGACCGGCTACACCGAAGCGGCGGGCTACTGCATGGTGGCCACGGCCAAGCGCGACTACCCCGGCTTGGCGGTTGCAGGCGGCACAGGCGGGCGGCGCCTGTTGTCCATCGTGCTGGGCACGGCCAATGAGAATGCGCGGGCTAACGAGTCGCAAAAGCTATTGAACTGGGGCTATACCGCCTACGAGCCGCTCAAACTGTTTGACGCCGGGCAGGCCGTGCTGAGCGCCAAAGTCTGGAAAGGTGACGCAAACCAGGTCAAAGTGGGGCGCACCGACGCGGTGGTCGTCGCCTTGCCAGCCGGTGCCAGCGCCAAGCTGACCACCGAAATCGTCCGCACCGAGCCCTTGTTGGCACCGGTGGCCAAGGGCCAAACGGTGGCGACATTGCGCGTGCTGGTGGCCGGCGCAGTGATGGCTGAGCTGCCCTTGCAAGCGCTCGACGCCGTGGGTCAAGCCGGCATTTTTGGCCGCGCCTGGGACGCCGTGCGGCTCTGGATTCGCTAATTTCCCCCTCTGGGCCCGTGAAAAGCTGGCCTCAGGCCGGCTGATCTGGTATATTAGAAGGCTTTTCGGAAATTCCGAAGGGATTCACGTTTTCGAAGTTTTTTGAATTTTGTTACCAAACGTTTAGGGACGTTTTTCTTTAGGAGGCTTTAGTGCCAACCATCAACCAACTAGTGCGTCAGGGGCGCGAGGTCGAAACGATCAAATCCAAGAGTCCTGCAATGCAGAACTCTCCCCAACGTCGTGGCGTATGCACCCGTGTGTACACCACCACTCCCAAGAAGCCCAATTCCGCTCTGCGTAAAGTTGCCAAAGTGCG
>CANBQX010000024.1 GCA_947371775.1 Comamonadaceae bacterium | reverse complement strand
GGATGCTCGGCAAATGGATCGGCCAGCACGATTTGCAATTGGTGCAGCACTGAAAAATCCTTGCTTTTGGCCGCGCGGATGGCGAGTTCGCCCAAATGGTTGCGCAGCACAAACTTGGGGTTGGTGCCAAGCATGCGGGCCGACACCATAGCGCGGTCAAACGTTTCGTCTTGGACGTGCAGCGCCCGGAAGTCGGCCAGCCAGGCGTCCGCAGCGTCGCGGTCTACAAACAGGTCGCGCACGGTGGTGTTCGCCACGTCCATGCCCGCAGCCCAATGGCTTAAGCGGCGCCAGAAGATGGTGAAGTCCACCCGCTCGTGCGCTATCAGCTTGAGCACGGTCTCGATCAAGGGGCGCTGGTGTTCGTGGGCCTGCGCAAAGCCGAGCTTGGCGGCCATGCGCGCGGCCAAGGCCTGCGGGTAGCGGGTTTTATAGGTCTCCAAGGCGGCGATGGCGTGTTCCTGTTCGCCAATGAGTGGCATGAGCGCCTGGCCCAGGCAAAACAGGTTCCAGTAGGCGACGTTGGGCTGCTTGTAAAAGGCGTAACGGCCCTGCGTGTCGGAGTGGTTGCAGATGTGCGCCGGGTCGTAGCCATCCAAAAACTGGAAGGGGCCGTAGTCCAGGGTCAGGCCCAGGATGCTCATGTTGTCGGTGTTCATGACGCCGTGGCAAAAGCCCACCGATTGCCAGTGCGCCACCATCTCGGCGGTGCGCCCGGTCACCGCTTGGAGCAGCGCCACATAGGGGCCATGGTCCGCTGCCGCACTGCGGCATTCGGGGTAGAAGTGGTCGATCACATGGTCGGCCAGCGTGCGCAGTTGGGCGTGCTGCTGGGTGTGCGAAAAATGCTCAAAGTGGCCAAAGCGGACAAAGCTGGGTGCCACCCGGGTGACCACGGCGGCTGTTTCTTGCTCCTCGCGCCACACGGGTGCGTCCGAGCCGGTCACGCACAGGGCGCGGGTGGTGGGAATGCCCAGCGCGTGCATGGCTTCGCTGCACAAAAACTCGCGGATGGAGCTGCGCAGCACCGCGCGGCCATCGCCCCGGCGCGAAAACGGCGTGGGCCCGGCGCCTTTGAGCTGCACTTCCTGGCCTGCCAGTTCGCCCAGCGTGCAAGCCCGCCCGTCGCCCAGTTGTCCAGCCCAGACGCCAAACTGGTGGCCGCTGTAGACGCTGGCCGTTTGCGCGGCGCCATCGGGCACTTGGTTGCCAGTAAAAGTATGCAGCAGCGCGTCTGTCGAAGCCCATTCGGGTGACAGGCCGAGTTGATTCGCCAGTGCGCCATTGCGGCCAACCCAATACGGCGCTGGCAGGGGCGAGGGTGTGAGCCGGGACACAAAGTCGTCACCCAAGGCGGCGTAACGCTGGCGCCAGGCGCTGGCGGCGCCGTCTGGAGGGAGGGTGGTGTCAGGGTCGGACCAGTCGGGCGCGTGTGGGTGAGGCATGGTGGATATTTTCAGGCACAGCGCCTTGGCCTTGTCGAAGCCAGGAAATGCTGCATTGCACCATATGGAATGGTCGGTCGCTGGGGGTAATATCCGCGTTTCTTGGGGTGCAAGCGTCCATCTTGACGCCGGTTTTTACAGGGGATTTTCTATGCTCGGGTTGATGCAAAGTCAGCAGTTGCTCATTTCTTCATTGATTGAATTTGCAGATCGACACCACCACGAGGGAGAGATCGTTTCGCGCCGCGTCGAAGGCGACATCCACCGCTGCACTTACCGAGACGTTGCCAAGCGCTCGCGCAAAGCTGCCAACGCACTCGACCAGATGAAGCTGGGCTTTGGCGACCGCGTGGCGACGCTGGCCTGGAATGGCTACCGCCACTTGGAGCTGTATTTCGGCGTGAGCGGCTCGGGCCGGGTCTTGCACACGCTTAACCCGCGCTTGCACCCGGACCAGATTGTCTGGATCGCCAACCATTCCGAAGACCAAGTCTTGTGCTTTGACATGACCTTTTTGCCCATCGTCAAAGCGGTGCATGCGCGCTGCACCACCATCAAGCATTTCATTGCCTTGTGCGACGCGGACAAGTTGCCCGCCGATTCGGGCATTCCAGGCCTGCAAAGTTACGAGGCCTGGCTTGCGCCGCAGTCCGACAAGTACAACTGGCCCGTGTTTGACGAGAACTCGGCCTCGAGCATGTGCTACACCAGTGGCACCACCGGCAACCCCAAAGCCGCGCTGTACAGCCATCGCTCCACCATCCTGCACGCCTGGGCCGGTGCCTTGCCCGACGCCTTGAACATGAGTGCACGCGACAGCGTGCTGCCGGTCGTGCCCATGTTCCACGTCAACGCCTGGGGTTTGCCGTATGCAGCCGCCATGACCGGCGCCAAGATGGTGTTCCCCGGTCCGGCCATGGACGGCAAGTCGATTTTTGAGCTGATTGAGTCCGAAAAAGTCACTTTTGCCGCAGGCGTACCCACGGTCTGGCAGATGATGCTTGGCCATATGCAGCAAGGCGATTTGCGCTTCTCCACGCTCAAGCGCACGGTCATTGGCGGCTCGGCCTGCCCGCCGGCCATGATTACTGCGTTTAACGATGTCTATGGCGTAGAAGTGCTGCACGCCTGGGGCATGACCGAGATGTCGCCCCTTGGCACCGTCTGCACCCTGAAAAACCGCCATATGGCCATGGACGACAGCGAAAAAATGGCGGTGCGCCTCAAGCAAGGACGCGCGCTGTACGGCGTGGACATGAAGATCGTGGACGATGCGGGCGCCGAATTGCCGTGGGACGGCAAAGCCTATGGCGACCTGCTGGTCAAGGGCCCCTGGGTGATTGCCGAATACTACAAAGGCGAGGGCGGCTCGCCGCTGGTGGACGGCTGGTTCCCCACCGGCGACGTGGCCACCATCGATGCCGACGGCTATATGCAAATTACCGACCGCAGCAAGGACGTGATCAAGTCCGGCGGCGAGTGGATCAGCTCGATCGACGTGGAAAACATCGCCATGGCGCACCCAGCCGTGGCCATGGCCGCTTGCATTGGCATGAAACACCCCACATGGGACGAGCGCCCGGTGGTGGTGGTGGTGAAAAAGCCCGGTGCCGAAGTGAGCCGCGAAGCGCTGCTGGCTTTTTACGAGGGCCGTACCGCCAAATGGCAAATTCCAGACGATGTGGTTTTTATTGATGCCATTCCCTTGGGCGGTACCGGCAAGATGCAAAAAACCAAATTACGCGAGACCTTGCGCGACTACCAGTTGCCGGGCGTGTAGTGTTGCCGCAGTGGTGCACCGCGCTGGTGCGGCGTCCACGCTAACGCTGCTGAACGCTCTATCCCCTAGGTGACTTTCCTAGGGTGAACCCGCACTACCGAGGACTGCTTTGTCTTGTAGCCTGCGGGTTGTACCAATCAAGGAGTTTTCCATGTCATTTGCGTTGAAATTTACCGCTGCTGCGGTGATCGTATTGGGTGCCGCTGCTGCCTTCGCCCAGCAGGGTGAAACCGTCAAGATGGTTCGTATCGATCCCTTGACCGGCTTGCTCGGCCCCGTGGGTGTGAGTCAGCTCAAGGGCTACCAGTTTTTTGCCGAAAAATACAGCGGCAAGGGCAACCCTGCTGGCGTCAAGTTCGAAGTGATCGGGATGGACAACAAGCTCAGCCCTACCGAAAGCCTGAACGCGCTCAAAGCGGCAATCGACCAGGGCGCGCGCTACATCATCCAGGGCAATGGCTCCTCGGTGGCACTGGCCCTGAGCGACGCGGTGGCCAAGCACAACGAGCGCAACCCCGGCAAAGAAGTGATTTACCTCAACGACTCGGCGGTGGACCCCGATTTGACGAACAGCAAGTGCAGCTACTGGCACTTCCGTTTTGACGCCGACACGTCCATGAAGATGGAAGCCATGTCGAGCTTCATGGTGGACCAGCCCGACATCAAAAAGGTCTACATCCTGGGCCAAAACTACTCGCACGGTGTGCAAGTGGCCAAATACGCCAAGGAAACCCTGGCCCGCAAGCGCCCGGACATCCAGATCGTGGGTGAGGACCTGCACCCGCTGGCCCAGGTGCGTGACTTCGCGCCCTACATCGCCAAGATCAAGGCGGCTGGCGCTGACACGGTGATTACCGGCAACTGGGGCTCTGACTTGTCTTTGCTGGTCAAGGCCGCCAATGAGAACGGCTACACCGGCAAGTTCTTCACTTATTACGCGGGCGTCACCGGTACGCCCACCGCACTGGGTACCAATGGTGCAGGCCGCGTGTACCAAATTGCCTACAGCCACTACAACATGGGTGGCCAGATGGACAAGTGGATGAACGAGTTCAAGGCCAAGTACAACGACGACTTCTACACCGGCTCCACCATCCGTATTTTTGAAACCCTGGGCGCGGCCATGGCCAAGGCCAAGTCCACCGACCCGGTCAAAGTGGCAGCAGCACTGGAAGGCATTTCCGTGAAGAGCTTCAACGGCGAAGTGGAAATGCGCAAAGTCGATCACCAACTGCAGCAACCGCTGTACATGACGGTGTGGCAAAAGGCGGACAAAAAGTACCCCTACAGCCCCGAGAACACCGGCATGACTTTGGTGCCCTTGAAAGAGTACCCCAACTACGTGTCTAGCACGCCGACCAGCTGCCAGATGAAGCGTCCAGGCTAATCCGCAAGCGATTCAGCCAAGAGCCCGTGGCGCGGGGTGCCGCAGCGGGCTCTTTCGTATTTTTGCAGCCGGAATTTGGAGTGCGCCGCATATGGAGTTTTTTATTATTTCGACGCTCAACGGCATCAGCTACGGGCTGCTGCTGTTCATGCTGAGCTCGGGCCTGACGCTCATTTTCAGCATGATGGGGGTGCTGAATTTCGCGCATGCCAGCTTTTACATGCTGGGTGCCTACCTGGGGTATTCGGTCTCGCAGGTGTTGGGCTTTTGGCCTGCGCTGCTGGTGGCGCCGCTGTTGGTGGGTGCCTTGGGTGCGGTGTTTGAGCGCTACTGCTTGCGCCGCGTCCACAAGTTCGGCCATGTCCCTGAATTGCTGATCACCTTCGGCTTGACCTATGTGGTGCTGGAGCTGGTGCAATTGATCTGGGGTCGCATTGCCATCGAATTCAAGCCGCCCATGGAGCTTCAAGGCCCCGCCTTCACGCTGATCAACGATGCTGTGTCGGGTTTGCGCATGGTGTGGGGCGCAGCAAGCCCGGAGATGTGCAGTGCTGCAGACCCGGCGGTGCGGGTGGTGTGTTCACCATTCCCGGCCACGCGTGGCTTCATGGTGCTGGTGGCACTCACCATGCTGGTGTCGATCTGGCTTTTGCTGACGCGCACCCGCGTTGGCCTGGTCATTCAGGCAGCACTCACCCACCCCGATGCGGTGGAAGCTCTGGGGCATAACGTTCCCCGTGTGCTGATGATGGTGTTTGGCGCAGGCGCTGCGCTGGCGGGTCTGGCAGGCGTCATTGGTGGCAGCACCTTTTTGACCGAACCTTCCATGGCGGCCACGGTGGGGTCCATCATTTTTGTGGTGGTGGTGGTTGGTGGCATGGGCTCTTTGTCGGGTGCCTTTTTGGCCTCGCTGCTGATTGGCACCATCCAGACCTTTGCCGTAGCTTTCGACTACACCTTGCTGGGTGCTTTGCAGCAGGTGGGTGTTGCGGTGGGTGCGTCCTTGAGCTCCAACACGCTGCTCACCATGAAATTGTCTCAAGTCGCGCCCATACTGCCCTACCTGTTCCTGGTACTGATTTTGATATTCCGGCCCAAGGGTCTTTTGGGTAACAGGGAAGGATGAGCACCATGAATCAGTGGAACGCCCGTATCGGGTCTCTTTGGATGTGGGCCTTTTTCGCAGCAGTCATGTTGCTGGCCCCCAAAATTTTTAACAGCGGCTTGTCGGTGACCATGTTGTCCCAAATGGGCATTGCCATCATTGCCTGCCTGTCATACAACATGCTCTTGGGCCAAGGCGGAATGCTCAGTTTTGGGCATGCGGTGTACACCGGGCTCGGCGCCTTTGTGGCGATTCATGCGCTGAACATGTACGCGGGCGCCGGTCTTGCGGTGTCGCTGGTGCCGGTGGTCGGTGGCTTTGCGGGCATGGGCTTTGCGGTGCTCTTTGGCTATGTAACCACCCGCAAGTCGGGCACCACATTTGCCATGATCACGCTGGGCCTGGCCGAGCTGGTGTTCGCCATGTCGCTCATGGTGCCGGAGTTCTTCGGCGGTGAAGGTGGCATTTCGGGCAACCGCATGTCGGGCCAGCCGGTGATGGGAATCACCTTTGGCCCCGCCATCCAGGTGTACTACCTGATCGCGGTCTACACCTTGGTGTGTGTGATGCTGATGTACGCGTTCACCCAGACCCCGTTGGGTCGTCTGCTCAATGCCGTGCGTGACAACCCCGAGCGGGTCGAGTTCATTGGCTACAACCCGCAGCGTGTGCGCTACACCGCCTTCATCATTGCAGGCTTCTTTGCCGGTATTTCGGGCGGTCTGGGCGCGCTCAACTTTGAGATCGTCAATGCCGAGGTGGTCGGTGCGGCGCGCTCGGGCGCGTATTTGCTGTTCACCTTTTTGGGGGGTGCCACCTTCTTCTTCGGACCCATCATCGGGGCGGTGTTGATGGTGCTGGCCCTGGTGTTGCTGAGCGAATTCACGCAAGCCTGGCTGCTGTACCTGGGACTGGTGTTCATGGTCATGGTCATGTTTGCGCCAGGTGGCATTGCCAGCTTGCTGATGATGAACCTGCGCGTGGCCAAACACGGCAAGCTGCGCTCCTTGTTGCCCGCCTACGGCGTGTTGGCTGCGGCCTCACTCGTGTTGCTGGTCGCGGTGGCGGCGCTGGTCGAGGTGATCTACCACCGCCAGCTCAACGCGACCATGGGCTCTGTGCTGAGCTTCATGGGCCTGCCGCTGGACACCGCCGCTGCCCAGACCTGGCTGGGTTTGCTTGCGGCCCTGCTGCTGGGTAGTTGGCTGTTTTCCTTGGCCCAGCGCCGGTTTTCCGGCCAATGGGACGCTGTCCAAGAAATGATCGAAAAAGAATCCCAATCCGCAGGAGCTGCACCATGAGCCAGACTGCACCTTATTCCTCAGATGCGGCGCCGATTGCGCTGGAATTGCGTGATGTTCGCAAGAGTTTCGGCAAGACCGAAATCATCCGGGGCGCCAGTCTGGCGGTCCGTCAGGGTGAGCGCGTTGCCATCATCGGCCCCAATGGCGCTGGTAAATCGACCTTGTTCAATCTGATCAGCGGGCGCATGGCACCCACCAGTGGTGACATCCTGCTCAACAACCATGTGATCAATGGCAAAAAGCCGTTTGAAATCAACCGCCTGGGCCTCTCACGCAGTTTTCAGATCACCAACATCTTCCCCAAACTCAGCGTGTTTGAAAACCTGCGCTGCAGCGTGCTGTGGAGCTTGGGCTACGGCTACACCTTTCTGAAGTTTCTGGTGGACTTGGACGACGCCAATGCGCGTGCCCAGGAGCTGATGGAAATGATCGGTTTGGACAAAAAGCGCGATGTGATTGCACTCAACTTGACCTACGCCGAGCAGCGCGCGTTGGAAGTTGGCATCACCATCGCGGGTGGTGCCAATGTGATTCTGTTGGACGAACCCACGGCCGGCATGAGCAAAAGCGAGACCACCCGTTTCATCAGCCTCATCAAACAAGTGACCGAGGGCAAAACCTTGCTCACGGTGGAACACGACATGGGCGTGGTGTTCGGTCTGGCCGACCGCATTGCCGTGCTGGTCTATGGCGAAGTGATCGCCTTTGACACGCCCGACGCCGTGCGCGCCAGCGCCCGGGTGCAAGAGGCCTATTTGGGTTCCTCGGTGGCCGACGCCCAGGCCGGTGAATCGGCACAAGGACATTGAACATGCTGCAAGTTACTGATTTACAAGCCTTTTACGGCAAAAGCCATGTGCTGCATGGCGTCAATCTGCAGGTCGGCGAGGGTGAAATTGTGGCCTTGCTGGGCCGCAATGGCTCGGGCCGCTCGACCACCGCCAAAGCCATCATGGGCATGGTGGAAAGCCAAGGCTCCGTTTTGTGGAACGGCAAGCAGATCCAGGGCCGCAAGTCCTATGAAATCGCCAATTTGGGCGTGGGTTATGTGCCGGAAAACCGCGACATCTTCCCCAAGCTCACGGTGTACCAAAACCTCTTGCTGGGCCAAAAGCGTGCAAATAAAAAGCCGCGCTGGTCCTTCGAGGACATGTACCAGATCTTTCCCCGTCTCAAAGAACGCGAACACACCGAGGCTGGTGTGCTCTCTGGCGGCGAGCAGCAAATGCTGACCTTGTGCCGCACCCTGATGGGCGACCCGGACCTGATCATCATCGACGAGCCAACCGAAGGCCTGGCGCCCAAGATCGTGGAACTGGTAGCGAGTTACCTCCAGGCGTTGCGCGCGCGTGGCCTGTCGGTGCTCCTGATTGAGCAAAAACTCACGATTGCGATGGAGATTTCCGACCGTTGCCTGGTCATGGGGCACGGCAGCATTGTGTTTGAGGGCAGCCCCCAGGCGCTGCGTGCCGACAGTGCGGTGCGCAAGGAGTGGCTGGAGGTCTAAAGCGGCAGTCCCTGCCGTGACAAATCGGTGGCCTGCCGAACAGAAAGCCCCTACAATTTGCAAAAAAGAACGATCGTTCTATTTTGATAATTCTCTGTTTCCCCGCCTTTCATTTCGTTCATTCACTTCAAGGATAGCCCGCATGACTGCCCACTACCAGGTTCACGGCGATGTTGCCGTTATTACCCTCGACAACCCGCCGGTCAACGGCCTCGGTTTATCCACCCGCCAGGGGATTGCCCATGGCATGGAACAAGCGCTTGCCGACGCGGCGGTCACCTCCATCGTGATCACTGGTGCGGGCAAGGCCTTCTCCGGTGGCGCGGACATCCGCGAGTTTGGTTCTCCCAAAGCGATGCAGGAACCCAACCTCAACAGCGTGATCACCTTGCTCGAAAAATCGACCAAGCCGGTGGTGGCTGCCATCCACACCGTGGCCATGGGCGGCGGTTTGGAGCTGGCACTCGGTTGCCACTACCGTGTCGTTGCCCCCGGCACCAGCATTGCGTTGCCTGAAGTCAAGCTCGGATTGGTTCCCGGTGCCGGTGGCACGCAGCGTTTGCCACGCGCCCTGGGTGTCGAGCCCGCGCTCAATATGATCGTCAGCGGCGAGTCCATCAAGGCCGAAATGCTGGCCATGTTGCCCGGCCAAAAACTGTTCGACAAGGTCGCTGCATCGCCTGCGTCTCTGGCCGACGAGGCCTTGGCTTTTGCCCGCTCCGTGGCTGCGACGCGCCCGCTGCCTTTGGTGCGAGACCTGCCCTGCAAGCACCCGCTGGGTGACGCGTACTTCCAGTTCGTGCGCAACATGGTGGGCGCGGTGGCCAAGAATTTCCCCGCTCCTTTGCAATGCGTGGACGCTGTTGAAGCAGCAACCAAGGGCCGTTTCGATGCCGGCATGGCCAAAGAGCGCGAGATCTTTATCAAGCTGATGTGGACCTCCGAGAGCCGCGCACTGCGCCACCTGTTCCTGGGCGAACGTGCCGCCTCCAAGATTCCTGATGTGCCCTCCGACACCCCGCTGCGCGCGATCAACAGCGTCGCCATCATTGGTGCCGGCACCATGGGCGGCGGCATAGCCATGAACTTCTTGAATGCCGGTGTGCCCGTCAAGATGCTGGAAATGAAGCAAGAAGCCCTGGACCGTGGCCTGGCCACCATCCGTGGCAACTACGAAGCGCAGGTCAAAAAAGGCAAGCTCAAGCAAGCCAAGTACGACGAGCGCATGGCGCTGTTGTCCACCACCCTGAGCTACGACGATCTGTCGGGCACCGACATGGTGATTGAAGCGGTGTTTGAAGAAATCGGTGTGAAAGAAGCCGTGTTCAAAGAGCTCGACCGTGTGATGAAGCCGGGCGCTATTTTGGCTTCCAACACCTCCACGCTGGACCTGAACAAAATTGCCTCGTTCACCAAGCGTCCGCAAGACGTGGTGGGCTTGCACTTCTTCAGCCCCGCCAACGTGATGAAACTGCTCGAAGTCGTGCGCGGTGAAAAAACCGCCAAAGACGTCATGGCCACCGTCATGGCTGTCGCCAAAAAAATTCGTAAAACTGCCGTGGTGTCTGGCGTGTGCGATGGCTTTATCGGCAACCGCATGATTGAGCAATACGGCCGCCAAGGTGGCTTCTTGCTGGACGAAGGCTGCACGCCAGAGCAGGTTGACAAGGCGATGGAGAAGTTCGGCATGGCCATGGGCCCGTTCCGCATGGGCGACTTGGCTGGTAACGACATCGGCTGGGCGATCCGCAAACGCCGCGCCACCGAGCGCGCCAACATGAAATACAGCAAGACCGCAGACTTGCTGTGCGAAAAAGGCCGATTTGGTCAAAAGACCGGCGCTGGCTGGTACGACTACAAGCCCGGCAAACGCGATGCCATTCCCAACGCCGACGTCGTCAAGATGATTGAAGACTACCGTGCCAGCCAAGGCATTACACCGCGCAAGATCAGCGACGATGAAATCGTGCAGCGCCTGGTGTTCGCACTCGTCAACGAAGGCGCGCACATCCTGGAAGAGGGCATTGCCAACAAGGCCAGCGACATCGACATTTGCTACATCTTTGGCTACGGCTTCCCTCCCCACCGCGGTGGCCCCATGTTGTACGCCGACGAGATGGGTCTCTTCAACGTGGTCCAAGCCATGCACCGTTTTGCCCAGAACCCGCGCGACGACGCCGAGTTCTGGAAGCCCGCCCCCCTGTTGGCCAAGCTGGCCGCAGAAGGCAAAACATTTAACTAAGGAATCGCCATGACTGCAGCAGTAATTGTTTCTACCGCCCGTACCCCGCTGACCAAAAGCTGGAAAGGTGCTTTCAACATGACCCACGGCGCCACCTTGGGTGGCCACGTGGTGGAACACGCCATCCAGCGCGCCGGCATTGAAGCCGCCGAGGTGGACGACGTCATCATGGGTTGCGGCACGCCTGAGGGCGCGACCGGTGCCAATATTGCGCGCCAGATCGCGCTGCGCGCAGGTTGCCCCGTCACCGTGTCGGGCATGACCATCAATCGTTTTTGCTCGTCCGGTTTGCAAACCATTGCCACCGCCGCGCAGCGCATTATTTCCAACGAAGGCGACATTTATGTGGCCGGTGGTGTGGAAGCCATTTCGTGCACCGCGCAAGAAATGAACAAACACATGCTGAGCGACCCCTGGCTCGAAAAGAACAAGCCCGAGGTCTACTGGCCCATGCTGCAAACCGCAGAGATGGTGGCCAAGCGCTACGGTATCGGCCGCGAAGCCATGGACCAGTACGGCGCGTCCAGCCAGCAAAAGGCCTCGGCCGCGCTGGAAAAAGGCTTGTTCAAAGATGAAATCGCCCCCATCAAAGTCACCATGGGTGTGGCTGACAAAGTCATGGGCATGATGACCAAACAAGTCACCGTGAGCGACGACGAAGGCATTCGCGCTGGCACCACCTACGAAGGCATCATGGGTCTGCGTTCGGCATTGCCGGGTGGCCTGGTGTCGGCAGGTAACGCCAGCCAGCTGTCTGACGGCGCAGGTGCCGTGGTCGTGATGCACGAAAAGCTGGCCGAGCAAAAAGGCTTGAAACCCCTGGGTCGTTTCCTGGGCTTTGCCGTGGCAGGTTGCGAGCCTGACGAAATGGGTATCGGCCCCGTCTACGCGATTCCCAAAGTGCTCAAGCGCCTGGGTCTGGGCATCAAGGACATCGACCTGTGGGAACTCAACGAAGCGTTCGCGGTGCAGGTGCTGTACTGCCGCGACAAGCTGGGCATTCCTGCTGACAAGCTCAACGTCAACGGCGGCGCCATCGCCGTGGGTCACCCGTTTGGCATGAGTGGCCAGCGTTTGACCGGCCACGCGCTGATCGAAGGCAAGCGCCGTGGCGCCAAGCGCGTGGTCGTGACCATGTGCATTGGCGGCGGCATGGGTGCCGCCGGCGTGTTCGAGGTGCTGTAAACAGCCACGCAAGCGGGTTCACTTCCTTTCTTTGCTCAAAGAGGCAGGCATGCAGATCGATCTTGAAACACTGCGCGGTTTCTTCCGCAAAGCGCCCTTCATGAACGAGCTGGGTGTCGAGCCTCTCGCGGTCTCGCAAGGCAAAGTCAGCACGCAGCTCGTGGTGCAGCCAAAGCATTTGCAGCACACCGGTGTGGTGCATGCGGGGGTGCTGGCTTCGCTGGCAGACCACACCATGGGGGCTGCGGCGCAAACGATGGCGCCCGACGGGCACTGGGTGGTGACCGCCGAGTTCAAGGTCAACCTGCTGCGCGGCGCCCAAGGCGAGTGCCTGGTCTGCGAAGCCTGGGTGCTCAAGCCCGGGCGCAGCATCATGTTCACCGAGGCCGAGGTCTACATGGTGGCGGGCGGTGAGCGGCAGTTGGCCGTCAAGGTCTCCGGCACCATGGCGGTGGTCAAAGCCTAGGGTATCCGGGCCCGCGTTTTTAATTCGTATTTCAACAGCCCCTTGCGGGCTGTTTTTCTGGAACCGTTCGCCATGAAACTTCGCGCCACCCTCGATTTTTTGCTCAATGACTGGTTGCGCACCACAGAGCTCACCCAGCGCCCCCGTTTTGCCGACCATTCGCGCGAGACCTTCGATGCGGTGCTGGACACCTGCGAGCGCATTGCCCGCGAAAAGTTCGCGCCTTTCAACCGCCTGGTGGACGTGGAGGAGCCGCGGTTTGATGGCGAGAAAGTCATTCTTCCCCAAGCCACCCACGATGCGGCCAAGGCCTATGCCGAGTCGGGCATGCTCAGTGCAGCGCAAGACTTTGAGATGGGCGGCATGCAGCTGCCCTACAGCGTGGAAGCTGCAGCCAACGCATTTTTCGCCTGTGCCTCCGTCAGCATTGGCTCAGGCATGCTCACCACGGGCAACGCCAATTTGCTGATGGTGCACGGCACCGAACTGCAAAAGTCGGTGTTTGCCAAGAACGAATTCAACGGTCGCTTCAGCGGCACCATGTGCCTGAGCGAGCCCCAGGCCGGCTCCAGCCTCTCCGACATCACCACCCGTGCCGTGCCCGACGGCGCGGACTTTGCGTCTGAACCTTTGGGTGCGCGCTACCGGCTCAAGGGCAACAAGATGTGGATCTCCAGCGGCGAGCACGAGCTGAGCGAAAACATCGTTCATCTGGTGCTGGCCAAGATTCCGGATGCCAATGGCGCCTTGGTGCCCGGCACCCGGGGCATTTCGCTGTTCATCGTGCCCAAAAAACTGGTGGGTCTGGACGGCCAGCTCACCGGCGTGCGCAACGACGTGGCGCTGGCAGGCTTGAACCACAAACTGGGCTGGCGCGGTACCACCAACACCTTGCTCAATTTTGGAGAGGGCAAATTTCCGGTCGCAGGCGCCGATGGCGGCCCCTACGGCAACGGGGCAGGCGCGATTGGCTACCTGGTGGGCAAGCCCGGCGAGGGCTTGCGCTGCATGTTCCATATGATGAACGAGGCCCGCATTGGCGTGGGCATTGCAGCCACCATGCTGGGTCTTGCGGGCTATTACGCCAGCCTGGATTACGCCAAAAATCGCCCCCAAGGTCGCCCCATTGGTGCGGGCGGAAAAGACGCCTCGCAGCCGCAGGTGCGCATCATTGAACACAGCGACGTCAAACGCATGCTGCTGGCACAAAAGTCCTATGGCGAAGGTGCCTTGGCGCTGGCCATGTACTGCGCCCGTCTGGTGGACGAGCAGCACACGGCCGACGCGCAAACGGCGGACGACGCCCGCCTGCTGCTCGAAGTGCTGACACCGATTGCCAAGAGCTGGCCCAGCGAATGGTGCCTGGAGGCCAATTCCCTGGCCATTCAAATTCACGGCGGCTATGGCTACACGCGCGACTTCCCGGTAGAGCAGTACTGGCGCGACAACCGCCTCAACATGATCCACGAGGGCGCCCACGGCATCCAGGCCATGGACTTGCTGGGCCGCAAAGTGCTGATGGAAAACGGCCGTGGCATGCAACTGCTGGCTGCGCGCATGCAAGCCACGGCCGCGCGCGCCGCTGCCTTGCCCTCGCTGTCTGCACACGCCGACGCTTTGCGCGCGGCCTTGGCCCAGATGGGTGCTGCCACGCAGGCCGCCTGGTCCACGGGCGCGCCCAGCGAAGCACTGGCCAACGCGGTGCCGTATATGCAGGCCTTTGGGCACACGGTGCTGGCCTGGATTTGGCTGGAAGTGTCGCTGGCGGCCTTGCACCAGGATCCGCAGCAATCGCACATGGACACACAAGGACGTCTGGGCGCGGCGCGCTTTTTCTTCCATTACGAATTGCCGAAAATCGGCGCTTGGTTGTCCGTGGTGCAAACCCGTGACATGACCTGTGCAACTTTCCCTGAGGATGCTTTCTGATGGCTTTTTTCAAAAAATACAACGGCACCACCGACAAACGCTTGCTGCGCCTGGAGCGCTGGACCTGGGTCTTGATTTACGGCGGCCTGCTGACCAGTGCCGTGTCCTACTTCATGCCCGCCAATGCAGACGGCAGCATGAACCTGACGCTCAGCGCGGGTGCCTTGGCGGTGCTGGCAGGCGTGGCCCTGATTGGGGTGCGTTCGCGCCTGCATGGCGAATAAACGCCACCTTCCCACTTTTTTCACTTTTTTGAGGACTTCGCATGACCCGCACCATCCAGCAGCTTTTTGACTTGACCGGAAAAACCGCCTTGGTCACCGGAGGCTCCCGCGGCCTCGGCCTGCAAATGGCCCATGCCTTGGGGGAAGCCGGTGCCCGCGTCTTGATCAGTTCGCGCAAGGCCGAAGACCTGGAGCAGGCCGTCGCTGAACTGCAAGCCGCAGGCATTGACGCGCGCTGGGTTGCCGCCGATTGCGCCAAAGACAGCGAAATCACCCGCTTGGTCGATGAAACCCTGCAACGCATGGGCGACATCGATATTCTGGTCAACAACGCGGGTGCGGCCTGGGGTTCGCCCGCCGAGGACCATCCAGTGGACGCCTGGGACAAGGTGATGAACCTCAATGTGCGCGGCTACTTTTTGCTCAGCCAAGCCGTGGCCAAGCGCAGCATGATTGCGCGCCGTTCCGGCCGCATCATCAACGTCGCTTCCATTGCCGGTTTGGGCGGCAACCCCGAGGGCATGAACACCATCGCCTACAACACCTCCAAGGGCGCGGTCATCAACTTCACCCGCACCCTGGGAGCGGAGTGGGGCAAGTACAACATCACCGTCAACGCCATATGCCCCGGCTTTTTCCCCAGCAAGATGACCGCAGGCACCTTGAAAGCCATGGGTGAAGACCGGCTCGCTGCGGGCGCACCGCTTAAGCGCCTGGGCGACGACGAAGACCTCAAAGGCCTGTGCCTTTTGTACGCCTCTGACGCGGGCAAGCACATCACCGGCCAGTGGCTGGCAGTGGACGGCGGCGTGAGCGTGGTGTCGGGTGGCTGATGCCGCGGTGCCGCCCAAAGGGGCGGCCTTTGCCGACTGGGAGAAAGTGCTCGGCTTTGGGGTCGACATTCCTTTTGTCCGGCACCTGGGCTTTGTGTTGACGCAGTTTGCCGGTGGCAAGTCAGAAATCACCTACACCGCCCAGCCCGAGCACCTGAATTCATTTGCCGTCACCCACGGTGGCGCTTTGATGACCTTGCTGGACGTGTCCATGGCCACGGCCGCGCGCAGTGAGACGCCCGAGCAGGGCGTGGTGACCATTGAGATGAAAACCAGCTTTATGCACCCCGCATCAGGTCCGCTGGTGGCCCGAGGCACCTTGGTGCATCGCACCAAGTCCATGGCATTCACACAGTCCACGATTTTTGACGCCCAGGGCCACGCCTGCGCAAGCGCCATGGGCACCTTCAAATACGTCAAGGCCGCGACGGGTTCAACCCGCATCGCCACCCCCGCGGCTGCTGGCGATCCGATTTCCACCGACTAACAGAAAAGAGACCCACCATGCCTGCCAATCGCCAATTCCACCTCGACAACCGCCCCCAGGGCGAGGCCCAAGCCAGTAACTTCCGCTTGGTCACCGCCGACACCCCGGCGCTGCAAGACGGTGAGGTGCTGGTGCGTCACCATTTCTTGAGCTTGGACCCCTATATGCGCGGGCGCATGAACGACGCCAAAAGCTACGCGCAGCCCCAGGCCCTGGGCCAAACCATGCAGGGCGGCACCGTGGGTGAGGTGGTCGAGTCCCGCAATGCCCGTTACCCGGTCGGAACCAAAGTCGTGGGCATGGGCGGCTGGCAGGAATACAGCGTGGTCAACGCCGAATTGCCGGGCGCAGTGCGCGCCGTGGACACCACCCATGTGCCGCTGAGCGCCTACCTGGGTGCCGTCGGCATGCCGGGCGTCACGGCCTACTACGGCCTGGTGCACATCATTGCCCCCAAAGCGGGTGAAACCATGGTCGTCAGCGCCGCCACGGGTGCCGTGGGCAGTGCCTTCGCCGCCCTGAGCAAAGCACGTGGATGCCGCACCGTGGGCATTGCCGGTGGTGCCGAAAAATGTGCCTATGCGGTGGACGAACTCGGTTTTGATGCCTGCATTGACTACAAGCAGCACAGCACCGCTGCCAGCCTGTCGGCCGCGATTGCGCAGGCGTGCCCGAAGGGTATTGACGGGTATTTTGAAAACGTGGGTGGCATGGTGCTCGATGCGGTGCTGCCGCGTCTGAACGCCTTTGGCCGTATCGCCGTGTGCGGAATGATCGCGGGCTACAACGGCGCGCCGCTGCCCATGACCCAGCCTTCCCTGATTTTGATGCAGCGCCTCAAAATCGAAGGCTTTATCGTCAGCGAGCACATGGAAGTGTGGCCCGCCGCTTTGGCCGAACTCGGCACCCTGGTGGCCACCGGCAAGCTGCGCGCCCGCGAGAGCATTGCCCAGGGCCTGGAGAGCGCGCCCGAGGCCTTTTTGGGGCTGCTCAAGGGCAAGAACTTTGGCAAGCAACTCGTCAAGCTGATTTAAATGGACAGCGCTGCCACCCACGAGGTGTTCAACCAGGCGCACAACCTGGAGGACTACAACCTGTTTGCGGGCAACCGGGCGCTGCAAAGCGCACTGCAGTTCAATGCGCCCGGCTTAGACACCTCGGGTTTGCACGCTCTGGGTGCGCGCCTGGGCAGCGCGGAGATGCAAACCCATGCGCAGCTGGCCAATGTGCACACGCCCCAACTGCGCAGCCACGACCGCTTTGGCCACCGCACAGACCAGGTGGAGTTCCACCCCAGCTACCACGCCTTGATGGGCGAGGCCATGACGGCCGGCTTGCACGGCAGCCCCTGGATCGACGCCTTCGCGGCCAAGCCAGGTGAGTCCACCGCGCACCAGCGCCGCGCAGCGGGCTTTACGATGTTTACCGAGCTGGAGCCGTCCATGCTCTGCCCGATTTCCATGACCTATGCCGTCATGCCCGCACTGCGCGGCAACGCGGCCATTTACCAGGAGTGGGCGGCGGGCCTGAGCAGCCCGCATTACGACCCTGCACTCAAACTGTTCAGCCAAAAAACCGGCCTGACCATGGGCATGGGCATGACCGAAAAGCAGGGTGGCTCGGACGTGCGTGCCAACACCACGCAGGCCGTGGCCGATGGCAGCGACGCCTGGGGCCAGCGCTTCAAGTTGATCGGACACAAGTGGTTTTTTTCGGCGCCCATGTGCGACGCCTTTTTGGTGCTGGCGCAGTCGGCCGGTGGCCTGAGTTGCTTTTTCCTGCCGCGCGTGTTGCCGGACGGCAGCCTCAATGCGCTGCGGGTGCAGCGCCTCAAAGACAAGCTGGGCAACAAGGCCAACGCCAGCTCCGAAGTCGAGTTTGTGAACGCCACCGCCTGGCTGGTGGGTGTGGAAGGGCGGGGCGTGCCGCAGATTCTGGAAATGGGCGAGATGACCCGCCTGGACTGCTCCTTGGGCACCAGCGGTCTGATGCGCCAGGCGCTGAGCATTGCGCTTAACCACACGGCGCAGCGCCAGGCTTTCGGCAAGCGCTTGATAGACCAGCCTTTGATGCGCAACGTTTTGGCCGACCTGGCACTCGAGAGCGAAGCGGCCACCGCCTTGGCGATGCGTTTGGCGCGCGCCTTTGACCATGGCGGCGACAGCTTTGAGAGCCTGATTGCCCGCGTGCTCACGCCGATTGCCAAGTTTTGGATCTGCAAGCGCGGCAGTGCCTTTGGCCAGGAAGCCATGGAATGCATGGGCGGCAACGGCTATGTGGAAGAAGGCGGCCTGGGCATCATGGCCCGCATCTACCGCGAAATGCCACTCAACTCCATTTGGGAAGGTGCTGGCAACATCATGGCGCTGGA